>JAQXTC010000051.1 GCA_029219285.1 Clostridiaceae bacterium | reverse complement strand
ATTAGTTACAGTTGTTTTTAATGTATTTCCCCTTTCGTCTGTAGCTCCTATTGCAATCATTCTTGTATAAAAGTCATAAGTATTTCCTTGTTCTTCAAGCTTTTTTAAGTTTAAAGAATCCATTAAAAAAGAGCCTTTATTGGCTCCAAGTTTTTCATATATATTTATTATTTTATTCTTTGTATCAAATTCAAATTCTACTCTGTAAGTTTTTCTAGCCTGTTGAATTACATCAAGTGCACTACAATAGCTCTTTCTAATAGTACGCTTTTTGGTTATCCCATTATTTTTTATTAGCCATCCTGTACCTGCAACAGCTAATTTTAAGCAATCATCTATTGTTTGCTCTACGCTTTCAAACTTTTCCCATTCTTTGCCTTCAAGTTCTTCCAAATCTAATTGTGCCTTTATTACCTTATAATCTCCACTTTTATTTATACTTTTAATTACAAAATAATCATCTTTATTCTCTACATATCCTTCTTCTTGTATTAGATCAGCATATTTAGCTTGTATAGGTATAGAAAAAGAAAGCTCCTTATCACCAGTTTTTAAGAAGCTTTCCACATAATATTCTTTATAACCAATAAGAGGATAACTATTTTTTTTATTAACATCATATATTTTCAGCATTATATCATTCTCTCCTTGTAATATAATTTTATTGTTACATTTTCTCTGCTTAAGGTAATATTGTTATTGCCCACCTTAAGTCTAGGAAACTGCCACATATCGACATCATTAAATTTATTTATATCATTCTGGAGTACAGAATCATAGTTAAATCTAATTGTTTTATTTGCTGTTATAGCTTTTATAGTTATTTTACTATCAGTCAAACCTGTAATAACTAAATCGCCATAATCATACTTAGATGTTATTTCAACAATACAAGGTATTTCAGCATTACCTGCATTATTAATCGTAAAGGAAGTAGAACTAAATTCTTTTGTAATAACTTTAGTATATTTATAATTAACTTTGAATTGCATAGTTAATTCATATGCATTAGAACATATTCTTTTATTCTCACTATTATCTAATACGCAGTTTGCATAAAAATCTAAATCACTAAACTTAATATCTCCTTCTTTACATTCTAATAAAATATCACTTATCTTTTTTAGCACTTCTGTTTCTGCAGATCCTTCAACCAATATAATTGTATCTAAGCTATCAAATGTAAATTTGCTATCTTTTAATTTAGTAGGTGTATTAGCAGAATCAAGCCAATCTATATAATTAGTTACTTTAGAATTTCCAAATTCATGTGAAAGAACAGTTATGCCATATTTATTAACTAAATTTATATTATTCACTATCATCTACATCATCCTCTCTTACTCTTGAATCTTAAAGCTGCCTGGTTAAAGAAATAATCGATATCTTGTTTATTATTAAAATTATAATTACCATAGAAATTGATACTAGTACTATTTTTAGTTTCGCTATAACTTTTATTTTCTTCTGCTGTAAGAACCCTTTCACCTTTGTGAAGACGTGCTATATATCCATCATAAGGTACATTCTCAAGACCATTATAGTGACTACCATCTATATATCCATCCATAAGCATACGTCCACTTCCACCTTTAGGATTATGATATTCATAGTTGACTCTGTAGGTAACTGATTTGTCATGAATCTGATTCTGTTTATTAATAATACTGTTTAAGTCATTTATAGTACCATCCTTATTAACAACGATCTTAATTGGCTTACCATTAACTCTCAAAGTCCCCTCATATGTTCCATTTTGCTTATCAATTACATCTTCTAAGTCTGATATAATGCTCTTTGCAGTTTCTCTCTCATTATTTTTATACTTAGTATTTGCATCAGCAGCTGATATTAACTGTTTCTTTATATTATAGAAGTCCGCTCCATATGCCTGTTCCATGCTTCTCAAACTATTTGCAATCTCTTCAGTACAGCCCTCTACATGGCCAGTATGAGTATTCCATATTCCAGTTATTCTACCAGTAGTACTATCTACTTTTGCATATACCTTTTCATAGGTTTTAGTAGTTTTATCATAAAGTTTATAATATCCCGAATCAGTTATTACGCCCAAATCCTTATAATAGCTTTCCTCAACCCTTAATGCATCCTGAGCTTTCTGCTGTCTAACATCATTAATCTTACCTGTATGCCAGTTAATTCTTTTATACATCTCAGGATATTCTTTTTCTATAGTATCCAGGTACTCTCTATATTGATTATTAATTATTCCAACCTTTTTACTCTTTTGTTCCTGTAATTGCTGTATAGCAACCTCTGCTGCCTTTTGTTCTTCAGCGTTCATACCAGCCATTTTATTCTTAATTAATTGTATCTGAGTATCATATGACTCACTAGTCGCCTTTAAATCCTTATCCCTAGATTGTGCTTTCTGTTGTAATAAATTAGATGCACCCTGAGCATCAAGATTTTTAATTCTAACTTGAAAATTAGCAAGTGCTGCCTGATACTCATCATTTGATTTAGATAATGCCTTAAGCTTTTCATTACCTATTTCCTGATATAACTTAGCTATTGTATTTTTTTCATCTTGTGTTATAGATCTATGCTCATCAGATGCTTTTTTATAAATATCATTTATCTGAGATTCATAGCTCTTTATAGTCTCAATACAAGTTTCACTACCCTTTGAAATTGCTTTTATAACAGTATCTTCATACCAGTCTTTCTTTCCATCAGATGCAAAAGCTTTCTTCAAAGCAGCAGTACCTTCACTTTCATGTTTCTTTATTTCATTTATTATTCCATTGCACGCCTGCTTCGTTTGGTTTATTAAATCATTTTTCATGCTTGTACCTAGTATTTTGCCACTATCAGCTAAATGTGCAACAGAAAAATTAATTTGAGAGAAAGATTTAGCAGTTTTTTCACAGCTTTTTTGAAGTTCAGGGCTTACTTTATTACTCCAATCTTTATACTTCAAGCCTAATTTCTCCATTTCATCTTTAGACTTTACAACAGAACCATTTAAAACATTAAAGCCCTTTTGTAATAAAGGTAATTGTTCACTGGTAGTTGATACACTTTGATTTAAATATGCTGTATGTTCGCTTGCTGCATGCATTGCTCC
>JAQXTC010000050.1 GCA_029219285.1 Clostridiaceae bacterium | reverse complement strand
AAATATTTCCTACTTCTTTTACTTCATTTAGTATTTGATTTTTAAATTCTTCTGAATAAGTTTTTCCTTTCATAAATTACCTCCAATAATTACTATATTTAGTATACCTTATACTAATATGCTTTGTCCAAATAATTATCGGGGCTTAAGAGTACGTTTGCGTAGCTTCTTAACTTAAATTCTCTTTGTTTATCGTAATAAGTGGATCTTGAAATACCTAATATTTTAAGTACCAATGTTTTTTTATATCCTTTTTTAATCCACTTATTAGCGATAAAAATCTTTTCAGTTATTGATGGTTGTTTTTTTTAGAAGATCTTCAAGGATAGCTATTTTTAGTTCTTGCTCTTTGATCTTTTCTTGTGCCTTTTTGTATTCTTGCTTGTAATTAGGTATGATATCTTGATTTTTCGGCTCTTTTGGTTCTAGTGTTTGACCATATCTACGGTAGTTATTTACCCATGTGCTTAGCTGCACTTCGTTTATCGCATATTTTTTTGCAATCAAAATATTACTTCCTGATTCTAAAACTTCGTTAACATAACTAACTCTCTCTTCTTCTGTAAATCTCCTTTTAAATCTTACTTTTTCCATAAAAAGACCTCCTAATGATTGTAATTATATATTAATTATTTAAATTAATATTGTCCAATCTAATTAGGGGGTCTATAAGTTCTTAATTCTTATTTATTAATTATTATAATCATTAACGTGAAGAAGTTTTTTAGCATTTTCTATTCTCTCTTTGCTAGGTGGCTTAACACCTTTTAGAGGATATTCTTTGCCAAGCTCTTCCCACTTAAATATACCAAGAGTATGATAAGGCAGAACATCAACACGTTCTACATTATTTAAAGTCTTAATAAAAGAATCAAGTCTTTTTAGCTGTTCATCATTATCACTGCCGCCTGGTACAAGTACATGACGAATCCACATAGGTTTATTAATTTCTGATAAGTACTTTGCCATATCAAGAATATTTTCATTACTCCATCCTGTAAGTATCTTATGTTCAGCATCATCAATTTGCTTAATATCAAGCATTACAAGATCTGTAACCTCCATTAGTTCTTTAAACTTACTAAAGAAAGGTTCTTTTCTTGTAAATGGGTTCCCTGATGTGTCTAGTGTAACATGAACACCTTTAGCTTTCGCTTTTTTAAAGAATTCTATTAAAAAATCTATTTGAAGAAGGGGTTCGCCACCACTTACAGTGATGCCGCCCTCCTTTTTCCAATAAGTCTTATATCTAAGAGCCTGAGCTAATAGCTCGTCTGCCGTTTTTTCAAGGCCACCTTTCATTTCCCAAGTATCTGGGTTATGACAGAATTGACATCTCATATGGCATCCCTTTAAAAATACTACAAAACGTACTCCAGGGCCATCAACAGAACCAAAACTCTCAATCGAATGAATTCTTCCTATATTTGTATCTAAATTACATTCTTTCATGGCAAGTTCTTGAGATAACATCAAGTTGTTGTTCTCTTGTTAAATCGATAAACTTAACAGCGTAACCTGATACTCTGATTGTAAAGTTAGCGTATTCTTCTTTTTCTGGGTGTTCCATAGCATCTTTTAGCTTTTCAATTCCGAATACATTAACATTTAAGTGATGAGGACCTTGATCGAAGTAACCATCTAATACTTGCACAAGTTTATCAACTTGTTCTTCTTTAGTATGTCCTAAAGCATCTGGGTTGATTGTTTGAGTATTAGAAATACCATCTAATGCCCATTCATATGGAAGCTTAGCTACAGAGTTTATTGAAGCTAATAATCCGTTTTGTTCTGCACCGTAAGATGGAGATGCTCCTGGTGAAAGTGGAGTCCAAGCTTCTCTTCCATCTGGCATAGCTCCTGTGAACTTACCGTAAACTACGTTTGAAGTTACAGTTAAGATTGAAGTTGTAGCTTCGGAATTTCTATAAGTATGTCTCTTCTTGATCTTGTCAAGGAATGACTTAAGAACATATACTCCAATTTCATCTGCTCTATCATCATCGTTACCGTATTTAGGGAAATCTCCTTCTACTTTGTAATCAACAACAATTCCTTCTTCATTTCTTATAGTCTTAACTTTTGCATACTTAATTGCAGAAAGTGAATCTATTACATGTGAAAAGCCTGCAATACCAGTAGCGAATGTACGTCTTACATCTGTATCAATAAGAGCCATTTCAGCTGCTTCATAGTAGTATTTGTCATGCATGTATTGAATAAGGTTTAATGTATTTACATATAGACCAGCTAACCAGTCACTCATTCTTTCATACTTTTCAATTACTTCATCGTAATCAAGATATTCAGATGTAATTCCTTTGTATTCAGGTCCTACTTGCTTACCTGACTTTTCATCTACACCACCATTGATTGCGTATAATAAACATTTAGCAAGGTTAGCTCTAGCTCCGAAGAATTGCATTTCCTTACCTGTTTGAGTAGCAGATACACAGCAGCAGATTGAGTAATCGTCACCCCATACTGGCTTCATAACATCATCATTTTCATATTGAATTGAGCTTGTATCTACTGAAATCTTAGCAGCATACTTCTTGAAGTTTTCAGGAAGAGCTGAAGAGTAAAGTACAGTAAGGTTAGGTTCTGGTGATGGTCCCATGTTTTCTAATGTGTGTAAGAAACGGTAGTCGTTCTTAGTTACCATGTGACGTCCATCAACACCAATACCACCAAGTACTATAGTAACCCATGATGGATCTCCTGAGAATAATTCGTTGTAAGAAGTGATTCTTGCAAACTTAACCATTCTGCATTTCATTGTTAAGTGGTCGATTAATTCTTGAGCTTGTTCTTCAGTTAAAACTCCATTTTCAATATCTCTTTGAATGTAGATATCAAGGAATGTAGATACACGACCAATTGACATAGCAGCACCATTTTGAGTCTTTATAGCAGCTAAATAACCAAAGTATAACCATTGAACAGCTTCTTTAGCGTTCTTTGCTGGTTCAGATATATCATATCCATAGCTTGCAGCCATTTTCTTCATATCTTTAAGTGCATTTATTTGATTAGTGATTTCTTCTCTGTCACGGATAACTTCATCATACATAGTTCCGTCACCACAGTTTAGAAGATCATTTTGTTTTTCTTCAATTAGGTAATCAATACCGTATAAAGCTACTCTTCTATAGTCACCTACGATACGTCCACGTCCATAAGTATCTGGAAGACCTGTGATGATATGGCTGCTACGAGCTTTTCTCATTTCAGGTGTATAAGCATCAAATACTCCTTGGTTGTGAGTTTTGTGATATTCAGTGAATATCTTGTGTAATTCTGGATTTGGCTTATATCCATAGTTTTCACATGATTGTTCAGCCATCTTTATACCACCATATGGCATAAATGCTCTCTTAAGAGGCTTGTCTGTTTGTAAACCTACAATTTGCTCTAATTCTTTTAAAGATTCATCGATGTATCCAGGTCCATAAGCTGTAAGACCTGCAACAACTTCAGTTTCCATATCAAGGACTCCGCCTTTAGCTCTTTCTTGTTTTTGTAATTCTTGTAATTTACCCCAAAGCTTATTAGTAGCATCAGTTGGACCTACAAGGAAACTTTCATCACCATCATATGGCTTATAGTTTTTTTGGATGAAGTCTCTAACATTGATTTCTTCTTTCCACAGTCTTCCTTCAAAGCCTGCCCATTGTTGTTTTTCTAACATGTTCATTCCTCCTCGAACTTTTTTATACATATTTAATCTATTTAAATAATTAATTTATGTATCACCTTG
>JAQXTC010000049.1 GCA_029219285.1 Clostridiaceae bacterium | reverse complement strand
TTAGAACTTGATAATGGAAAAATAATAACAGGTAGAAGTTCTGAAATAATGGGAGCATCAGCGGCACTTATATTAAACAGCCTTAAAAGCCTTGCTGGTATTGCAGATGATATGATGCTTATATCACCATTAGTTTTAGATCAAATCTTAAATCTTAAAGAATCAACATTAAGTGGTAGAAAAACAGGTCTTAATGGACAAGAAATACTAATTGCTTTAAGTATTTGTGCAGCAACTAACCCAGCAGCACAAGCAGCACTTGATAAGATACCAAGCTTAAAGAATTGTTTAGCACATTCAACAACAATTTTATCATCAAGTGATGAAGAGACATTTAGAAAACTTGGTGTAGAAATAACTTGTGATGCAGAATATCAAACTGAAAGCTTATTCTACGGTAATTAATATAGAAAAATACATAAATTTAAAAAGCTGATAAAATGATTTTATCAGCTTTTTAATTTATAAAAACATAAAATTAAGAAAAGTGGACAAAATATTATTGTACAATCTTTTAAGGAGATGATTTTATATGCTAAAAGGCGAATACAATATTCGAGAACTTCCAAGTTCAGATGCAAGAAATCAACTTAAAAATTCATTAGAAAAGATGGATGGAGTAAAACATGTTTCTGTTCATGGAAATAAGGTAAAAGTTGATTACGCTAGACCAGCTAATGATGAAGATATTGAAGATCGTATTCGTGGAGCTGGAAATAAGTTAAGATAATATATTTGTCAAAAGAAGAAATTTATTTCTAATATACACAGAGATAAGACTTGGACTGTTTCATAACTGTTTTTTACAGAGATGAATACAGTCTTTTTTTAACAAAAAGGGGGGGCGGACATAAATCTGGACTCTCCTTAGGGCTCCGAAAGGAGCCTTTTTATGTACACTAAGCAACAAAAAGAAATAGCTCTAAAGCTATATAAGCAAACAGGATCTGTATCTAAAACGGTAAGGATGCTAGGTTTTCCCACTAGAGAACACTTATATAATTGGATAAATGAGGAGAAAAAATCCTCTAAAGGAAAGGAAAGCTTATCCTCGTATAGATAATCCTCCTGAACATCCAAGAAATCCACCATTAGAAGTGAAATTAAATGCAATTCATCGTTGCTATGAGCTTGGCGAAAATATAAAATATGTTTCAGAAGATATTGGGTATAGTAGATCTAGTATTTATCAATGGCGCAAACGATACCTGAAAGAAGAAGGACTAGTTGTTAAAATTAAAAAAACAGCTAAATATAATTCATATGGAGGAGAAATAACTCCCGCGGTAGAAAATGTTATAAATCGAGATTTTTCAGCAACAAAGCCTTATGAGTGAAGAATATGTTTGTGAGTTATGTAAAAGAAGTGGCAGATGCTTTTCCTACTAATTGAGATTATTCAGAGATAGTAAAAGGTGAGGGAAGCGTTGACTGTAGTACTTTAAGTTTATTAAGGGATAAATGATTTAGTAAAATCAATAGATTAGTATCAAAACTATAGGGATAATCGTCTCAATGTTACATCGAGACTTCCCCAAAACTATTAAATTGATAAATATATTGATTTAAAATATGTAAGTACTGTATTATATAAAATATATAAATAAAATGGGACAAAGGAGCACTTATGAAAAAAGCAGTATTTTTTGATATTGATGGCACTTTAATTGATTGTATTAATGGAGTATTTGATATGTCTCCTAAGGTAAAAGAAGCCATTAGAAAGCTTCAAAAGGCAGGGCATTATGTATTTATTGCAACTGGAAGACCTTATTCATCGCTAAGTCAAAATCTTTTAGACTTTGGTTTTAATGGTTTTATTCTTACCAATGGAGCACAAGTCATAATTAATGATGAAACAGTTTATGCTGATTATATAGACAAGCATTATATAACATCTTTTGTTGACTTTTTAGAAAAGCACAATGTTCAATACATATTAGAAGGTGCAAAATATTCTTACCTTAAAAGTGAATTTAAAGACTTCTATGATCTTTATGATAAAATAGGCATTAGTCATAAACTTCTAAAGGGCAGTTACGATTTAAATGACATAGATGTTCTTAAATTAGAAATGCTGTGTACAAGCCCTGAAGCTACAGAAGGTTGCTTTGAACTTGTAAATAAGTATACGGAATTTGATAATTATAATACTATAGATAATAGTTATTTTGAAATGTATCCAAAGAAAAATACTAAGGCTACAGGTATTTTAAAAGCTTTAGACATTTTAAATATTAAAGTAGAAAATAGCTTTGCCTTTGGTGATGGCAAAAATGATATTGAAATGCTACAAACAGTTGGTTGTGGTATAGCTATGGATAATGCTTTAGATGAAGTAAAAATTCATGCTGATAAAGTAACAGAATCTGTTTATAATGATGGGGTAGCTGTTGGCATTGAAAAATACATATTAGATTAATTCTTTAAATCCACTATATTATTAAATATGGTGGATTTTTATGTATTAATATTCTATTATGGATATATAGACTAGATTTTAAGAGAAGGTGAGTAAAGTGAAAAAAACTATAGGCATATTAGCTCATGTTGATGCGGGAAAAACAACTTTTTCAGAAAGCCTCCTTTATCATACAAACACAATAAGAACTTTAGGAAGAGTGGATCATAAAAACTCTTTTTTAGATAATAATTCCATAGAAAGAGAAAGAGGAATTACTATATTTTCAGAATGTGCAACTTTTAAAATAGGTGATTCTGATTATTATTTAATAGATACTCCAGGACATGTGGATTTTTCTTCAGAAATGGAGAGAGCTTTATCAGTTTTAGATTACGCAATTCTTATCATAAGTGGAGCAGAAGGAATTCAAAGTCATACGGAAACATTGATGAATATTTTAAAGGAATATAAAATACCCACTTTTATATTTATAAATAAAATTGATCGAGAAGGGTATCATAGAGATAACTTATTAAAGGAAATAACTAAAAACTTTAAAATTAATAATGTTTTTATAGGTGATGATATTTTTGCTGATAATGTTATGGAAGCTGTTTGTGAAAATGATGAGGAGCTTTTAGAAGATTATCTTGAAGGTAATGTGGATAGAGATAAATATATGGAGTTTTTACGTAAAGCTATAAAGCATTGTGAACTTTATCCTTGTTTTGAAGGTTCTGCTTTAAAAGACATTGGCATGGATAATTTTATTGAGAAATTAGAGCTACTAACAGAGACAAACTATAATTCAAGTGAAGACTTTGCAGGTATTGTATATAAGATTAAATATGATGAAAAAAATACTAAATTAACTTTTATTAAAGCTTTAAAAGGACAGCTAAAAGTTCGTGATGAGTTTAAAATAGGTGATGCTTTAAATAAAGTTACTTCCATTAGGGTGTATAACGGAAGTAAGTTTACTACGAAAGATGTAGTTGAAGCTGGTGACATTTTTGCAGTTACAGGATTTACTGATAGTAAAGCTTTTGATGTGCTTGGAAATACTACTAAAAGCTTTAAATATAATTTAGGACCTAGTTTGATTTCTAAAGTTATCTATCCAGATGACGTTAATGTAAAGGATGT
>JAQXTC010000048.1 GCA_029219285.1 Clostridiaceae bacterium | reverse complement strand
CTAGCATGAGCTTTCTCATTATTTGATATCTCATCAAATAACTCTCCAACCCACCTATACCCTTCCTTCCTAGCTTTTTCAGCATATAAAGAATATTTTGTTCTAGCCCTAGATTCTCCTGCAAAAGTTTTATAAAGATTTCTTTCTGTTATACTTCCTTTTAAATTCATTATATTCTCCTAAGTATTACTTTATATTTAATAAAGTATTCGTAATACTTATCTTTTGCTACTTTCCTTAACAAGAACCTTTCCTTGATCATCACAATCAATATAAAACTCTTTTCCTTCCTTAGTTTTTGTAATTAATCTTACTGGATATTGCCATAATCGTTGTAAATATTTTAATGTTTCTTTAGCATAGACAATCTCTAATTCTCGTCCATCAAATACATGCTCTAATGTTAGAACATTATTTTTGCTATTCAAGTCTATTACTCTTATATAAGGAATACTTCCAATACCACTGGTAAAAGATAAATTATCCCTGATTTCCTTCCATCCAAATTCATCAGAAACTTCTTCAATAACATAATCAAAACTTCTCTTATCATATTGAAACAAATTCAATTCTTCGCATAAATCCTTAGTTAAATATTTACGTATAAATGATGCATCTCTCTCTAATGCACGAACTTCGAATAACTTTTCTCTTCCATATCTCTTCTCAATATCTTGAAAAATTTTAAATCCAATATAATATGGATTTAATCCTCCAATCATTGGTGCTACTACATCATTATGCCTCTTTAAAAATTCAAAATGAAGCCCTTGAGGTAAGTGTAATTCTTTGAGAGTAGTATAATGCCAAAAACTAGCCCAACCTTCATTCATAGTCTTAGTCTCTATTTGAGGAATAAAATATTCTGTTTCTCTTCTAACAATCTTTAAAATATCTTTTTCCCATTCCTTTAGTACACCATGGTCTATTATAAATTGAATAACATCATCACATGGTTCTAATGGAACTTTATCCAAATTAGGAAGTTCTATTTTTTGATCTGCATCTAATACACTCCTATTTTCAATTTTTCTATGATATTCTTCTAGTATTGATTTTTTAATTTCTTCGTCACTTCTAGCCTTCTGCCCCGCTATTCTAGGTATATTAAACTTTATTGCATGAGCTGCATCTAGAATTCTTTCAACATTGTCATAGCCTATACCTGGAGTATTTATATACTCTCGTATTCTATCACCATCAAGTTTAAACATTTGTAAAGTAAACTTTGCATTTGTGCCCTCTTTAAATAATCTATTATTTTTAAAAAAATCATTATGTCCATAAACATGGGCCATAGTTTATATCTGTAAAAGAATACTATTTTCTCTCATTAAGTACGCCAAACAAGGATCAGAATTAATAACCATCTCATAAGGTAATCCTGTTAAGTTAAAGGAATATAGAGTTTTATTTTTCTCGTATGACTTTCCAAAACTCCAATGAGGATATCTTGAAGGCATACCTACGTATGCCTCATATCCAAGCATTTCATCAAATCCTACAATCTCAAATTCCTGAGGATAAAAATCTAATCCTTCTTCAACAGACTTTGTTTCTATCTTTTCATTCCATTTTTCTAAATCTTTAAGATTATAATCCAAAGTCCTATTCCTCCTTCAACTCTTTACTAAGCATAAATTTTAGTGCATCCCATAAATCTTTCTTTTCTTTAACTATTACAGGAATGAATTTTTTATCATTAATGTTTTTTTGAAACCTATAAAACATTGTTGTTGAGTAAGTTGAAGGTAAAAGTTCTGCATATCCAAACATATTACTAACTTCACATAAATCATTTACAGCTTTTATTGCTTTTTCATTATCTTCAGTCCAGTTATCTCCATCTGATGCATACACAGGATAGATGTTCCACATATCTGGTGAATACTTTTCATGAATTAAATCTAGAGCTAAATTTAATCCACTTGAAATATATGTTCCTCCTGATTCTGCCTTGTGGAAAAATTCATATTCATCAACTAATTTTGCTACTGTAGTATGTGATATAAATTCAAAGGCTATATTGTTATATTTTCTTCTTAAAAATTTAGATAAAACAAAGAAAAACGATCTTGCTAAGAATTTTTTAGAGCTATCCATAGAACCTGATACATCCATTATAAAAATCATAACAGCATTACTTTCTCTCTTAGGTTTCTTTTTAACTCTATAATATCTTAAATCTTCTTCTTTAAAAGGAAATCTACCAATGTTATCATCAAGATTTTCTTCTTTTAATGCCCTCTTTTTTCCTTGCTTTCTTGCAATCTTTGTCATGACAGTTTTCTTTTTAGCAAGCCTTGGATTTATACCATACTTCTGATAACCTTTTTTCTTTCCTGCACTATCAGTAATTATTTCAGAATATTTTTTTCTATCTAGATTAGGAAGATCTAAATCTTCAGTTATATAATCAAGTAATTCTTCCAAAGTTATTTCAGTTTCATAAATATCTTCACCTTCATTATTTCCTGCACCTTGATTCCCTTGACCACTATTAGGCCTAGATGAACCTAGTTTGTCTCCCCTTTTTTCTTCACCAGTACCACTTGCAACACCCTTACTATTTCTTCCATAAACAAATTGATATTCTTTAATTCCTCTAATTGGAATTTTAAATTTTTTATTTTTCCCTTCCCCAATGATGCTTTCCTCAGATAAAATGTCTCCTAAATTTTCTTTTATTGATTTTTCTACTAATTGCCTATGTCTTCTTCTATCCTCTATGGATCTATCGTGATCTACAGGATTTTCAGCATTGTCCCTAAAGATCGCCATTATTACTTCAATCCTTCCACAAATTATTGGCAGCATACTTAAGAATTACATCACAGCAATGCATGCAATAACCTTGACTCTTCATTTCCTCTACCATAGCATCATATTTTTCTGCTTGTTCCTTATCACGAACTCTTGATTTTGTGATAATTCTTGAAAGGTCTTTTACTGAGGCCATTAGTTTCTTTTCTATAGCTTCCTTCAAAGGTTCATAGGAGGTATAATCTATCTTTCCGCCATTTCTTACAAGGTAAAACATATATGAAGCAACATCTGCTCTAAATCCTTTTGATGAACTTTCAGAAACACCTATTTGTTCTTCAATATTCCTCATGAATTCTTCATCTGGATTTAATTCTTCACCTGTTGATTCATCTTTTATCTTATTCTTATTTACATATGCTTCAGCATTATCTATATAATTATTGAAAAGACTTTCTGCTTGCTCCTTAAATGAGTGTATAAAAGCCTTAGTTATTTCTTTCTCAAGAATCTTATTATATTCTTTTCTAATAGTATCTTGTACATATCCTAGATACTTTTTCTTTTCCTCAGCACCTATATCCAGTTCTTTTATTGACTTAATGATGCTTTCCATTATGCTTAGTGGATTAATACAGTCATACTCTGAATTTGATAAAGCATTATCTATTGCTTTAACAATAAAACGTGTTGAAATACCCTTCATACCTTCATAAGGTCCTGCTTCTTCTCTAAGTTCCATAATATCAATTCTCTTTGTAGTTCCTTTTTCTACGATTTCTTCTCCGTTATAAATCTTAAGCTTAGTCATAGGATCTGCTTTAGCAGATGCACTAAGTCTTGTAAGTATCGCAAACATAGCTGCTACTTCAATAGTATGTGGTGCTATATGAGCAGTAAAATTACTCTTTTTAAGTATCTTTTCATAAATCTTTTTTTCTTCATCCAGTTCCAAACAATATGGCACTTCAATTTTTACTATTCTATCAAGGATAGCTTCATTAGTGTGATCTGATTTAAACTTATTCCACTCAGCTTCATTAGAATGAGCTACAATGACACCATCAAAGTAAATCATTGCACCTTTACCCGGAGAAGGAACAGATTTTTCTTGTGTAGCTGTTATAATAGTGTGTAAATATTCAACATCATTTTTAAATACTTCAATAAATTCAACAAGTCCTCTATTACCAACATTAAATGCACCATTTAATGAAAAAATTCTAGGATCATCTTCTGAATACAAATCCATCTTAGAAATATCAACAGATCCGGTAAGTATTGATGTATCTTGATTATTAGGATCAACTGGTGGTACTACTCCAACACCCTTTCTAGACCTAATTGAAAAAGTATTACTTACAACTCCAAAATCTTCATATTTTCCGTTTAACTCATGCTTAAGTTTATATCTACATACTGGGCATAGGTCTCCTTCAATTTGAACACCAAGTAATTTCTCAAATTGAGGTCTCAAATGTTTTGGAATAAGATGTAATGGTTCTTCATGCATCGGACATCCTTCCAAAGAATAAATAGGTGGACAGCTTTCTAATGCTTTTTTCAAGCTTTCAACTAATGAAGATTTACCAGCACCTACTGGCCCTACCAAGTATAATACCTGTCTAGATTCTTCACCTTTCATTGCTGCAGAATTAAAGTAATTAACTAATTTCATTATTACTTTATCAATTCCAAAGAAATCATTCTTAAAAAATCCATATCTTCTAACAGGTTCATTTCCATATATTCTTTTAATTCTAGGATTCTCTTCTCCTTTTAATACCTCAACGCCTTGACTCATAATAATATCATATAATCTTTTATGTGAGAGCTTAGCTATGTCAGGATTTTTTTTAATGATTTCTAAGTAATCAAGGAATGTCCCTGCAAATTTTTCCTTATTTCTATTTTCTCTATCATTTTCTATAAATTCTTTAAAGTCCATATACACACTCCCTCCTTTTACTAAAATATATTCATCGAAAGCATAACTCTATGACATAAAATTCAATTTTGTTTTATTAACATATAATGAAAATTATGAAATATTATTTTTTATAAAAAAAAATGATTTTTGCAAATTGCAAAAATCATTTTTATTAATCTTATTTTTATTTGTTTTATAGACAAATAAAACTTTTAAATTACTCTCTCAGCAATATTAGTTGAATGGTCACCAATTCTTTCTAAATTACTTATTAAATCCAAGAAAATGGCACTAACATTGGCAGAACATACTCTTTTATTTAATCTTGAGATATTATTATCTCTAAGCTCTTTTTCATATCTATCTATACTAGCTTCTATTTCTCTTATTGATTTCGCTCTAACAGCATCCTTTTTATTGTAGCAATCTAAAGCCAACTCAACACCTTCAATAGTTTTATTATACATATTTATAACTTCTTCTTTAGCTTGCCCCTCAATTTTAACATTATTTTTTTGCTTTTCTACAGCTAATTCAATAATGTTTTTAGCATGATCTCCTATTCTCTCTATATCATTTATTATATGGAAAGTTACACTCAATATTTTACTATCTTCATCTGGTAATTCATGTGATGATAATAAAACTAAGTAATTTGTTATTTCTCTCTCTAAAGTATTTATAATACTTTCATTATAGTATGCTTCTTCAATAGCTTTTTCATCATCATCTAACAATGCTTTCATTGCTAAACTTACATTTTTCTTAGCTAATTCACCCATTCTTGTAGTTTCCTTAAATACTTGTCCAGTAGCTACTATTGGTGTATCTAATAATTTTTTGTCTAAATATAAAGCACCTGTACTTTCTATTTCATCTTCACCTGGTAATATCTTATTTGCTAGTACAACCAAATACTTAGAAAGTGGTAATAATATTGCAGTAACTATAAGATTAAATATTGTATGCGAATTAGCTACTTGTCTTGCAACATTGTCTGGACTAATATATTGAACCAACTTACTTAATAAGTCCATAAATGGTAAGAATATTACTACCCCGATAACATTAAATAATATATGTATTATTGCAGCCTTTTTAGCTGTTTTATTAGAACTTATTGATGCTAAAAATGCTGTTACACAACTTCCTATATTTCCTCCAAATATTATTGGTAATGCTACATTCATATCGATGCTTCCTGTTGATGCTAATGCTACTAAAACACCGGTTGTTACTGATGAACTTTGTGATATAGCAGTCATTGCAAGACCAACCATAATACCCAAGAATTTATTTCCACCTATAACTTGTATAACAGTTTTAAATTCTTCTGATTGTGCTAAAGGTTTCATAGCACTTGACATGGTCCCCATACCTAAGAATAATAAACCAAAACCTAATACTATGTATGCAATATCTTTAAGTCTTTTCTTTTTTGCAGTTAATAATAAAACTGCTCCCATACCTATAAATAAAGGGGCAATTCCATCTAATTTGAAAGAAACCATTTGTGCAGTAATAGTAGTTCCTATATTTGCTCCCATAATGACACCAGTTGCCTGCATCAATGTCATAAGGCCAGAATTAACAAAACTAACTACCATTACAGTAGTTGCACCTGAACTTTGAATTACAGCAGTTACAAAAGCCCCAACTAATACTCCCATGAATTTATTGCTAGTTACTTTTTCTAATATAACTTTAAGTTTTTCACCAGCAGCATTCTCTAAACCATCACCCATTAATTTCATACCAAATAGTAATAGCCCCAAGCCTCCGATTAACTCAATAATAACGTTAAGTACATTCACGTCTTATCTCTCCTTTAATTCTACATCAGATTTTCATCAATTATTTTTTTAGTTTTAACATTCTTAACTAATCATTAACCTGTCTCTTTTCTATTTTAATATATAATTTAAAAATAGTATATTTTTTTCTTTAACTTTAACACTTGTTTAACCTAAATTTAACTTAACCATCTTATATTATTGTTACACATATCAAAAAAAGAAATTAACACTACATATATTTTTATTCTTATTCATTAATTTATTCCCTTATTAACATTATTCTTAAGATTAATAAGTTTCAAAATTTCATCTCCATACTTTATAATCTTCTTTTCTCCTACACCTCTAATCTTAAATAGTTCTTCTTTACTTTTGGGTAATTTATTAACTATTTCTATAAGTGTTGCATCAGAAAAAATTATATACGGTTTAATTCCTTCATCAATAGATTTAGATTTCCTCCAATCCTTAAGATGCTTAAATAATTCAGGATTAAGCGGTGTTTCTTCCTCTTTAATTAGCAAGAGAACCTTCCTTTTTCCGCGAAGTATTTCTATTGATTTTTGCGTTAATCTTAGCATTGAATATGTTCCTTCTTTAAGTGCCACAAAATCCTGCCTTATCATTTCTTTTATTAAACTTCGTATAAAAGTTGAACTATATTCTTTCATTATTCCAAAAGTAGTTAAATTATCAAGATTGTTTTTTATTATTTTAGGACCTTTAACACCTTTTAATATATCCATAAGAACTGATATTCCATATGATTCCTTAGTTCTATATACTGTAGATAAAATCATTTGTGCTTCTCTCATATAATCTCTAAGTTTCTCATTTTTTAAACAATTACTACAATTAACACAATATTCTCTAGTCCAGTTCTTATCAAAATAACGCAAAAGATTAGTTCTATAACATCTTGTTTCTTCACAAAACTCAATCATAGACTGTAACTTTTTCAAAGATATTTCTCTCCTGGCCATAGTTGTACTATTATTAATTATAAACTCTACTCTTCTTATATCATCTCTATTATAGAAAAGGTAACAATCGCAAGGTGCTCCATCTCGTCCTCCTCTACCAATCTCTTGATAATAATTCTCTAAATTTTTGGGAATAGTACAATGAATAACATATCTTACATTAGATTTATCAATGCCCATTCCAAAAGCATTTGTAGCAATCATAGTATTAACTCTATCAAATAAGAATTCTTCTTGATTCTTATTTTTTTCTTCATCACTAAGACCACCATGATACTTAGTAACGCTATAACCTAGTTCTCTTAAATACTCATAAAGATGATCAACTTCTTTTCTAGCTAAACAATAAATTATTCCTGATTCGTCTTCATGATTTTGTATTATAGATTTAATTCCTTCAAGTTTATCTTCTTCCTTGTAAACATTTATAGCTAAATTTTCTCTGTTTATGTCTCCAATAAATTTATATGGTTGCTTTAATCCTAATAAATTAATTGTATCTTCTTTAACTTCATCTGTGGCAGTACCTGTAAAAGCTGATACAACTGGTCTTTTTTCAAGACTTTCAATAAAAGGACTTATATATCTATAACTCATTCTAAAATCGTGTCCCCATTCTGAAACACAATGAGCTTCATCAACAGCTACTTGAGATATTTTCAATGTCTTTATCATTTGAACAAAAGACCTAGATTCAAGTCTCTCTGGTGATATATATATAATCTTATATTCCCCCAAAGCAGCATCTTTTATTACCCTAATAATCTCATTATTATCTTGTGTACTATTTATATATGCAGCCTTTATACCAGTATCTAAAAGATTATCAACTTGATCCTTCATTAACGATATAAGAGGAGAAACTACTATTGTGATTCCATTCATAATTAATGCAGGTATTTGATAACATATAGACTTACCAGCTCCAGTAGGCATAATGCTAAAAACATCTTTTCCAGAAAGAATACTTAGAATTATTTGAAGCTGACCTGGTCTAAATTTGTCATAACCATAAAACTTTTTTAATGCATAAAATACTTTTTCTTTATCGTTCATTTCTCTCTCACCTCTATTCATCTTTATTAACTATTATCACTTTTGCTTAATTTAATCACTAATTCTTAGAATTAATTATTTATTTTTTGCATATCTATTCTAACCTAAAATAGAACTTTAATCTATTTTATATTTTAACATATAAACACAATGTAATTCTTATTTTAATATCTATTATTATTAGCAAACTGCGTAAATAATACTGCTTAAAACAAATTATCTATATGTTTTTATAAACTTTTTCGCAAGTTTTCTTAATTTTGTTCGTCTTATTCATTTTTATAGCGTGTTTATGCATTTAACTTAATATTTATTCATAATTTATATGTATTTTGCATAAAATACATATATATGTGCATAAAAAGGTGACAGGCACCTTATAGGTGCCTGTCATCTTTTTTTTATTAACGCATCTTTATTTATTATATAATTCATAAAAATGATTTGTAGGTCCAACGCCTTTTCCAAGTTCAAGACTATGTTCAATTGCTACTGTAATATATCTTTTTCCTTCTCTTACAGCATCTTTAATGTTCATTCCTTTAGCAAGATTTGCTGCTATTGCTGATGAAAGAGTACAGCCTGTTCCATGTGTATTTTTTGTATGTATTCTCTCTTGTTTAAAATATACAAATTCTTTACCATCAAATAAAAGGTCTGTAGCATCATCTTCAAGATGTCCACCTTTAACTAAAACACATTTTGCTCCAAGTTTAGTTAACTCTATTGCTGCAGATTTCATCTCCTCTAAAGTTTTAATTTCAATACCTAATATTTCTTCTGCCTCAGGAAGATTTGGTGTTATCAATGTTGCTAAAGTAAATAATTCTTTTACTAAAGTATTCTTTGCATCATCTGATAATAACTTAAAACCACTCTTGGAAACCATTACTGGATCTAAAACTACCGGTGGTAAATCTTCTACTTGTTTTAATGCACTTGATATGGCTTTAATAGACTCAATTTTTGATACCATTCCTATTTTTATTGCATCAACTTTTATATCATCAAATATTACTTTTATTTGATCTTTAATTATATTGGGTTCTATGTCTTGTACACCAAATACACCTTGTGTATTTTGAACTGTTACCGCTGATATTACACTCATTGCATATACACCATTGGCTGACATTGATTTAATATCAGCTTGTATACCTGCACCTCCACAAGTGTCTGATCCTGCAATTGTTAAGGCTGTTTTTAATTTTTCTCCCATTTTATTTTTCCCCCTTAAGTTTTAATATCTTTTTAATCTGTGGTACATTTAAAAATATAAAAGCAATTAATGAGCCCCCTATACAACTTATGGAAAAAGGAATCACATATGCAAATAATGCTACATCCTTACCAAGCAATAATTTTGTTATAGGATAACAAAGAATTGCTCCAATTATTCCTGTACCTATCACCTCTCCAATTAAAGCAGTAATCGTTGTTTTAAACTTCTTATAAAAGAGACCTGCCAAAAGAGCTCCAACCATACTTCCCGGAAATGCCAAAAGACTCCCTGTACCAACAGCATTTCTTAAAATTGAAGTAATAAATGCATTTCCACATGCATATGCTGGTCCTAAAATAACTGCTGTTACAACATTAATAAAATGTTGAACTGGCGACATTTTCGCCCCAAATACAGGGATAGAAAATGTTCCAAAAATAGTCGCTATAGCAATAAGCACACCACTTATAGCCAATTTATAGGCTATATTTCTTTTGTTCATTATTCTTTACCTACTTCCCAAATAAAATAAAAAACATAGCTTCCAGGAAGCTATGCTTATATATAAAAAATTAAATTTATTTCAGATTGTTAATTAAATCTTTACACTAAACGAAAACTTCCCTACGGTGGTACTAACCACATCAGGTAGAGGGTTTAGAAGATACATCTTCATTCTCAGCCTTTTTTAGCTCCCCTAGCAAACTATGTAATTCTTTAATTATTTTACCACTATTATTCTTCTCCGTAAACCTTCTTCTTTAGCATTAAACCTGCATTTGTAATCGCTACGCCTCCCAAAGCAGTTTCTCTTAAAGATGTTGGCAATGCCTTTCCCACTTTATACATGGCTTCAACAGTATCATCAAATGGAATTTTCGACTCTATACCCGCCATTACAAGATCAGCTGTAGCCAAAGCACTCACTGCTCCTGATGCATTTCTTTTAGCACATGGAATTTCTACAAGTCCTGCAACAGGATCACACACAAGACCTAATATATTCTTTAATACTATAGCCCCTGCATCTAATGCCATCTTAGGTGTTCCCCCCATCATTTCAACTACTGCAGCTGACCCCATTGCAGCTGCAGATCCACATTCTGCCTGGCATCCACCTTCTGCCCCCGAAAGAGTTGCATTCATTCCAATTATCATGCCTACAGCTGCTGCAGTAAATAAAGCTTTTACTAATTCATCTGTATTCTTTCCAAGCTTCTTACCTGCTGTTAATACAACTGCTGGCAAAATACCACAAGAACCAGCTGTTGGACATGCTACTATCTTCCCCATTGATGCATTAACCTCTGAAGAAGATAATGCCATTGCCATTCCAAGTACCATCGTTTCCCCAGTAAGAGTTTCTCCTCTATCTAAGTACTGCTTTAATTTATAAGAATCACCACCAATAAGTCCACTTACAGAATAAACTTCTTTCTCCATAGCATCATTAGCTGATTTTGCCATAACATCTAGATTCTTTTTCATCTTATAAAAAAGTTCTTCTCTAGATACATCCCTATCTTCCATTTCTCTTCTTATTGCGTACTCACTTAAACTAATTTTTTCTTCTTCACATATACGTAGAAGATCTTCACCACTTCTTGCTATGTCCATACTATTCATCCTCCGTAACTGGATTTATGTTAATAACCTTTTTAATTGAATCTATATTACATATTTCTTCTATTATTTCTTCATCAAGTTTATGATCCACTTCAAAAACCATATTAGCCTCTTTTCCTTTTTGACTTCTAAAAACTTTCATGAAGGCAATATTAATATTCCTATTTGATAATACTGTAGTCACTTTAGAAACTACCCCTGGAACATCAATATTAGAAATAATCAGTGTTGGATATTCTCCTGTAAATTCAACTGAATTACTATTAACCTCAGTAATTACAATACTTCCACCTCCTATTGATGAACCCATAACATCACATCTTGTACCCTCTTCAGTTTCCATTAAAAACTTAACTGTATTAGGATGTACATCACCTAAATCTGATTCAACAAATTCGAATTCTAGTCCTTGATTTTTAGCAATTACTATTGCATCTCTAAGTCTTGCATCGCTTGGTTCCATTCCAAGAATTCCTGCAAGTAATGCTCTATCAGTCCCATGACCTTTATAAGTTTTTGCAAAGGAACCATGAAGCAAGAAAGTTACTTTTTTAATTTCTTCTCCAGCAATGCTTCTAGCCACCTTTCCGAGTCTTGCTGCACCTGCCGTATGTGAACTTGATGGTCCAACCATTATAGGTCCCAGTATATCAAAAACACTTGGATTTTTCATATTTTTCTCCTTAATAATTCATAATTCTACATAAATAGTTTAAGTAATTTTCATATTATTATCAATGAAAATCCGAATTAACTTATTTTTTATAGTTTTATATATGTAAGATTTATTTTTTAAAATTTTTCACAAGAAAAGATAGACTAAAAATTAGTCTATCATCTAAATTAAAAATATTTGTCTAATATTTATAAAAACAGCTACCTCCAATAAATTCACGTAATAGAGAATTGTCTGGAACATCATCAAATTCTATTTCTTTAAAAAAACTCAAAAAGCATTTAAGTCTTTGTGCTTCATGATATACCGTACTTCCTGGTTTAATTTTATCAAGTTCTTTTATAGCATAAGACTTCAAAACACTTAATTCATATACAAGTGTTGAATTAAACATAACATCTGCTTCTTCTTGATATATAAAAATATTTTTCTTCTCTCCAGCTTTAATAGATGGCCACATCTTTAATGTATCTTCTGCACCATATCCCCTAGAAAGATAATCCCTTACTATTCTTCTAATCTTTCTAACATCAGTTGTTGCTATCCTGTTATGATTATCAAAATTTAATTGAGTTAATGCAGAGATATAAATTTTAAATTTATTTTCATCTGGAATTTTATCAGTAAGTATTGGATTTAATCCATGAATTCCTTCAACTATTAAAACTCCATTCTCAGGTAATTTAAGTTTATTGCCATTCCATTCCCTTTTTCCTGTTCTAAAATTATAAGAGGGTATTTCAACTTCCTTTCCATCTAAAAGCGACATCAAATTTTCATTAAATAAATCCAAATCTATTGCATATATCGATTCAAAATCATAATCTCCATTTTCATCTCTAGGGGTCTTATCTCTAGAGACAAAATAATCATCTAATGAAATAGGTATTGGAATAAGTCCATTAACTCTAGTTTGAATAGCTAGCCTATTTGCAAATGTGGTTTTACCAGATGATGATGGTCCTGCAATCAATACTACTTTCACATCATTTCTATTTTTTATTTCATCAGCTATATAAGCAATTTTCTTTTCATGTAATGCCTCTGATACAAGAATAACATCCTTTAAATCATTATTGATTATTTTTTCATTTAAATCGCTAATCTCACTAATTCCTATTATTTTTAGCCATTCTTTTGTCTCATAGAATATTTTTGCAAGTTTCTTTTGTTCTTTAAAAGGCTGCAAATTATATACGTCACCTACTGGTGGATTTCTTAAAATAAAGCCATGTTCATAAGTTATTAGATCAAATGCTTTTATTATTCCTGTAGAATATGCCATTTCACCATAAAAATAATCATAGACACCATCAAGTTCATACAATTTAACCTTTTTAGCATCACATTGTTTAAATAATTTTATCTTTCTCTCCTCATCACTATCAACTATAATATCATCTATTTGACTTATATCCACTACTGTTCTCTTTATTGGAATATCCTTATCTATTATTTCCTTCATCTTTTCTTTAATTTTATTAACTTCATCATCATTTAAAGGACTATCTTTTTCTATCTCTCCAAAAATCCCCTTAGAAATTGAATGCTCTATTGTTATCTTGGCTTCTGGGAACATATCCTTAATAACTTTTATAAATATAAACTGAAGTGTTCTAGAATATACCTTCCACCCCATATCGCTATTAGAGTTTATAGTTTTTAATCGTCCTCCAAAAGGTATCTCTAATGATAATTCATAAAAGCTTCCATTTAAATCACAAAGAACTATGTCCTCATCATTAAAATAATTGTCCACTACTTCTTTAAATGTTATGCCTTTATCAACTAATATAACTTCATTATTTTCAAGTTCAATCTTAATTTTCTCCATAACTCTTCTCTCCTCCCGTTTTTAAAACAAAAGTTCCCTATTTATATTATATACAATAACCCAAAAATATCCTCAAAAAACTACATTTCTTACACACTAAAATTACCAGTCCAATACAAAAGATTATAGAATATTTTTTCCCATTAAAGAAATACTAATTTAAGATGTTTTTTATTAAAGAATTAGAGGAGTGTTAACATAATGCTTATAGTATTTATTAGAACTGCAATTTTATATACCCTAGTAGTTGCTGTTATGCGTCTTATGGGAAAAAGACAGATAGGAGAACTTCAACCTTATGAATTTGTAATAACTATAATGATATCTGATTTAGCTTCATTGCCAATGCAAGATACAAGGTTTCCGCTTCTATTAGGAGTTATTCCTATAATTACATTACTTTTTATGAAGACTATTCTATCTCAAATTCAACTTAAAAGCCAATATGCTAGGAAAATAGTAGATGGTGAACCATGCATTTTAATATATAACAGTAAAATTAATTACAATGTTATAAAGAAGCAACAAATTCATTTAGATGAACTTCTAGAAGAATTACGTTTAGCAGGCTATTTTGATTTAGAAGAAATCCAATATGCAATATTAGAAAACAATGGTCAATTATCTATATTGCCAAAGTCATCCAGTTCAAATTCTAGTAGTGCTTCTTCTTCATTCTCTGGTAATTCTGATGCAAACACTACAAAAAAAGAATCGAATTCAAGTTCTAATAAATCAAATTCTGAAAGCAAACCTTTTCTTCCAAAGATTCTTGTTACGGATGGAAAAATTAATTTAAATGCTTTGACATCTATTAATAAAGACAAGAAATGGATTGAAAATGTATTAAAAAATCACAATATCGATTCTATGGATAAAGTATTTTTAGCTATGTATGATACAAATGGTAAATTTAGATATCAACTATATGATGAATATGAAAAGGAGTGTAACAAATGAAAAACACCATAGCTACCATAATAATTTTTGGTCTTTTATTGGGTTTTGTTTTTTATGCTAATAATATTTTGCTAAACTTATGTGATGACATTATTTTATATACTGAAGAAATATATGAATTAATAGAACTCGGTGATTGGCAAGAAGCTCAAAATAAGTCACTTGATTTAATTGAATTAATTGAAGATGAAGAAGTTATAGTATCAGTTTATGTAAATCATAATGATTATGATCATATAACTGATGAAGCTATACAGCTATCAATTTATACTAAAGAGGAAAATCACATGGAAAGCATAATATCAGTTAAATCTCTTAAAAACTCAGCTACAAATATAAAGCAACTTCATCAAACTACTATTGAAAATATCTTTTAAAATAAATATAAAACAGAATTAAAGTATTGAGCTTTATGAAAAAGAAGAAGGCTAACATAAGCCTTCTTCTCATATAATATAAAAATATTAAAGGGTTATCAAATTATAATTATTAGTTTTCATCATTATCTCTATTCTTCAGCTACAGCCTCAACTACATTAAGCTTTGCAGCTCTACTTGCTGGTATTAAACCTGCAATTAATGAAATTATAACAGTAATTACAAATGAAATTACTACATTATTTGTAGTTAATGCTATTTTAAAACTACTACCTTTTGTAACAACTTCATTAGCAAAAACTATACCAGCAGACGATAATAATGCTCCTACTGCTCCACCAAAGATACCTAACATAATTGATTGGAATAGAAATATCATTCTAATATTATGCTTTGATCCTCCAACAGATCTCATAACACCAATCATTTTTCTTTTTTCTTGAAGTATCATTCCAACCGTATTAACAAGTCCAAGTGCTGCAACAATTAATACTATTATTCCGGCAATAGATAATATACTCTTAATTACTGTACCTATAGCATCAAATATACTATTAAGCATAGTTAAGTAAAATGTTTGATATTTATATTCATTATTTATTTTTGTACTTATATCTGCTACTTTAGTTCCTTCTTTAACAAAAACACCAACTTGTGAATATCCATTAGTTGAAAAATAATCATCCTTATTTTCAAAATATCCAGCTATAGAATTAGCTTTCTTTTCACTCATGATTACTGTATCTCTATAATCCTTTCTAGGTAAGATACCTACCACTTTTCCTGTAACTTCTTTTGGTGCTTTTACTTCAACACCTTCCATCTTTGGATACTCTGCTTTTATAGTTACTTCTTTTCCAAGTAACTCATCATTATCACTTACACCAAGTTTCTTAATAAAAGTCTCACTAACTAAAATATCATTGTCTTCATCTTCTAAATTCTTACCTGCTATTAGCTTTTCACTATAATCATAATTATATTTAAAGCTAACACCAATTATAGATATATTTTTATCTACATAATCTTTATCACTTAATTTTAGTGATGTTGCATTCCCTGTAATTTCTGCTTTAATTTTTTCTACACCATCAATATTTTCTAAATTGGCAGCATCTTCATCAGTTATTTTTTTAGTATAATCTTGTTCATCTTTTTGCTCATTTAACTGTACATCATCTTTTTTATCACCAGTTGATATAGTAACCTCTCCTGAAACATCTACATTTCCTACTTTATCGACATCAATAGGCATAACTTGAATTAAATTTGTATCACCAAAACTATTAACCATGTCTTTAAATTGATTAACAACACCATCACCTATACCCATCATTATAATAAGTAATAATGAACCAATTGAAATGGCTATTACAGTTAATACTGTTCTAAGTTTTCTATTAATTAAATCTTTAAAAGCAATTTTTATTTTATCTGATAACTTCATTATTCTAGCCTCCTATCTTCTTAGAGCTTCAATAGGATCTAACTTTGAAGCTTTATTTGCTGGATAAATTCCTGAAACAAGAGCTATTATCATTGCAAAAACTAATATTAATAAAAGCATGTACCAAGGTAATCCTACAGATACACTTGCATTCATACCTGAATAAGATACTTTTAAATTAATAAAATACTGTGCTATTGATGTTAATCCTGTTCCTAATAATATACCAAATACTCCTCCTATAAATCCAATTAATGAGGACTGAACAAGAAACATTTGTCTTATATTAGTTGTATTTGCACCTAACGATTTCATAATACCAATACTTTTAGTTCTTTCAAGAACTGCCATAGACATAGTATTTACTATTCCTATTGCTGCAACGATTAATACAATTACACCTAAAACAGCAAATGCAGTATTAACTCCATCTATAGTTTGTTTAATACTGTTAGCAGCATCAATTGATGATTGTGTTTTAAAATCTAAGTCTTTAATTTCATTGCTTAAAGATTCAACGCTATCTACATCATTAGCTAATACTACCATTCTTTCATATCCATTATTCTCAAAATAATTATTTTGGAATGTTTGATATCCCTTTAAATCTGAAAGGTCATTTATTGATAATATCATCGCATTAGAAAGATCAAAATTCTTATCAATTACCCCAACCACTTTAACCTTTTTTATCATAGGTTGAACTTTTATACCGTTTGCTTCATTTACTATAATTTCAATTTCATGATTTAAGATATCTTCAGCTGTTGTATCCAAACTATCTACAACCTCTTCTCCAACCACTACTTCACCGTCTTTAGGCTCAATTTTCTCGCCATACTTTAATGGTTTTAATGTATCATCCTTCTCTTTTCTTCTAACATTCTCTATATTACTATCTGAAAAATATTCTGCACCTTCATTATTCGCAACACATGATAAATTTCCAGAGTATTCTTTATCTTTATATTTAATCTGAGATGGTGAAAAAGATATCTGTGCAATAATAGTTTCTACTTTATTAGTTTCTTTGATTTTATTAATTAATTTATTATCTAGTACTTTTCCATAATTTTCATCAAACTCATCCATATCTTGAATATTATCCATTTCAGAATCATCATAATTCTTATAAGGTAATACAGTTATTTGTCTTGCTGATTCTTCATCATTAACAGTAGCTACCATAAAGTTCTGAAGTCCAATTCCAAGTCCCACCATTGTTACTATAAGAAGTGTACCTATTGTAATACCTAAAGATGTAAGAATTGTTCTTCCTTTTCTCCTGTTTAAATCCCTAAGGGCCATAAGTATGCTTTCTTTAAATTTCATTATTCTTCCCTCCTCAAGGATTACTCTTCTTTTATTATGTCTGATATAAGTTTACCATCCATTATTTTAACAACACGCTTTGCCTTATTTGCTTCAATAGGATTGTGTGTAACCATTATTACTGTATAACCTTTTGCATTTATCTCCTTAAATAATTCTATAATCTTCTCCCCTGATTTAGAATCAAGATTTCCTGTTGGTTCATCAGCAAATATTATTTCTGGATTATTAACTAGCGCTCTTGCAATAGATACCCTTTGTCTTTGCCCCCCAGACATTTCATTTGGTTTATGTTTAACATAATCAGCAAGTCCAACTTGTTCTAAAGCCTTTAATGCTCTTTGTTTTCTTTCCTTTTTACTAACTCCTGCAAATATTAGTGGCATCATGACATTTTCTAATGCAGTTTGCGAATTCTCTAGATTAAATGCTTGGAATACAAAACCTATTTTTTCATTTCTATATTTTGATAATTGCTTGTCTTTTAACTTGCTAATATCATTTCCTTCCATCAATACATTTCCAACTGTAGGACTATCTAATCCTCCAATTATATGCATTAGTGTAGATTTTCCCGAACCAGAAGGACCAATAATAGCAACAAATTCTCCTTTTTCTATACTCAAGGAAACGTCATTCAATGCTACAACCTGTTCTTTTCCCATTCTATATACCTTTGAGACACCTTTAACTTCTATCATATTTTTTCTCCTTCTTAAATAAAACTTATATTATTATATTAGCCATCTTAAATTAATGTAAAATTTCTAATTCCTTACAATAACCTTAAATACAATAAAAAATTGTATATTATTACTAAATTATTGTTGCTAAAATTCAATTCTAACTCTAAAAATCCCTAATAAATTACACAGCTGTCACATAAACTTGATTAGTAACGCCTTTTCCATTTTATGTTTATTGTGTATATTTATAAATTTTTATTGCATATTTTTACACGTACATGTATAATTATAATTAACAAATATATACAGAGGGGGCTTTTTGTTATGAAAAAATTTAATAAAGTTGTTTTAGCTTATTCAGGAGGATTAGATACATCAATAATTATTAATTGGCTTAAAGAAAATTATGGTTGTGAAGTAATTGCAGTTGCAGGTAACGTTGGACAAAAATCTGAACTTGAAGGATTAAAAGAAAGAGCATTAAAAACTGGGGCATCAAAAATATATATTGAAGATTTAACTGAGGAATTTGTTAATGACTACATATTCCCTACTATTCAAGCAAACGCTGTTTATGAAGGAAAATATCTACTTGGTACTTCTTTTGCAAGACCTTTAATAGGTAAAAGACTTGTTGAAATTGCCAAGAAAGAAGGAGCAGACGCTATATGCCATGGTTGCACTGGTAAGGGAAATGACCAAGTTAGATTCGAACTTGCAATTAAAGCATTTGATCCTGAAATGCCAATTATAGCACCATGGAGAATTTGGGATATTAAATCAAGAGAAGAAGAAATTGATTATGCAGAAAAAAATAATATTCAAATAAAAATAAATAAAGAAACTAACTATAGTAAGGATATGAATCTATGGCATCTAAGTCACGAAGGTCTTGATCTTGAAGATCCAGAAAATGAACCTCAATATGATAAGATACTAGAACTTTCAAAGACTATTGAAGCTGCACCTGATAAACCTACTTATATTACACTAGATTTTGAAAAAGGAATTCCTGTTGCATTAAATGGAGAAAAATTATCTGGAGTTGAACTAATTGAAAAATTAAACAAACTTGGTGGAGATAATGGTATTGGCATTATTGACATGGTTGAAAATAGACTTGTAGGTATGAAATCTAGAGGTGTATATGAAACTCCAGGTGGAACAATATTATATAAAGCACATAAAGACTTAGAAGAAATCTGTTTAGATAAAGAAACTTCTCATTATAAAGAAATGGTTGCATTAAAATTTGCTGATATAGTTTATAACGGTCAATGGTACACTCCACTTAGAGAGGCACTTTCTGCTTTTATAGAAAAAACTCAAGAAACTGTTACTGGTACTATAAAACTTAAATTATATAAAGGTAACATAGTAAATGCTGGTATGAAATCTCCTTATTCATTATATAACGAAGAATATGCAACATTCGGCGAAGATGCTGTATATAACCAAAAAGATTCTGCAGGATTCATTAATCTTTTTGGACTTCCAATAGTTGTTCAATCTAAAATGAAGCAAAATTTGCAAAGCGAGGAAAAATAAAATGAAACTTTGGGGCGGACGTTTCAAATCATCTACAAATGATTTAGTTAATGATTTTAACTCTTCAATTAGAGTTGATCAAAGAATTTATAAGGAAGATATTGTTGGCAGTATAGCACACGTAAAAATGTTAGGTAATCAAGGAATAATCCCAAAAGAATCTGCTGAAAAGATTGCTTCTGGACTTGATGAAATATTAACTCGTATCGAAAATGGAGTTATTGATATTGATGAGGCTTCGGAAGATATTCATAGTTTTACTGAAGGAATTTTAACTTACTACATTGGTCCATGCGGCAAAAAACTTCATACAGGAAGAAGTAGAAATGACCAAGTAACTCTAGATTTAAGAATGTATTTAAAAAATGCTATAAACGATTTAATTTCAGATATCATAAATTTAGAAGAAGTTTTATATAACAAAGCCAGCGAAAATGTTGATACCATAATGCCTGGATACACTCATATGCAAAAGGCCCAACCTATAACTCTTGCTCATCATTTACTTGCTTATTCAGAAATGTTTAAAAGAGATATCGGTAGACTTAAAGACTCTTATAAAAGAACTGATGAAATGCCTCTTGGATCAGGTGCATTAGCTACTTCTACTTATCCTATAGATAGAGTTTTTGTAGCAAAAGAGTTAGGATTCTCTAAAATAACTTTAAATAGTTTAGATTCAGTGTCTGACAGGGATTATGTTATAGAAACATTATCAGCTATATCAATGATTATGATGCACCTATCTAGATTTTCAGAAGAAATCATCTTATGGTGCACAAACGAATTTAAATTTGTTGAATTATCTGATGAATATAGCACAGGAAGTTCAATAATGCCACAGAAAAAAAACCCTGACGTTGCTGAACTTATAAGAGGGAAAACAGGAAGAGTTTATGGAGATTTAATGACTTTATTAACTGTTATGAAAGGCATTCCTTTAGCATATAACAAAGATATGCAAGAAGATAAAGAAAGTATTTTTGATGCCTTAGATACAGCCTCATTAGCTTTAAAAACCTTTGCTGGAATGATCAAAACAATGAAAATTAATAAAGATATTATGAGAAAAGGTGCAAAAGGTGGATTTACCAATGCTACCGATGCAGCTGATTATCTTGTTAAAAAAGGTGAAAGTTTTAGAACAGCACATTCAATTATTGGAGAAATCGTGCTTTACTGTATAGAAAATAATAAGTTTATTGAAGACTTACCACTTGAAACTTTAAAATCATTTTCTAATTTATTTGAAGAAGATGTTTATAAAGCAATAGATTTAGTTACTTGCGTTGAAGAAAGAAAGGTAATTGGGGGACCTTCTTCATCTTCTATCGCTTTACAACTATCAGAGCTAAAGAAATTTATATCAGAAACTAAGGGGGCTTAAGATATATGGTAAAAGTTGGTATTATTGGTGCTACTGGGTATGCAGGATGCGAATTATTAAGAATTCTATTAAATCACAGTAAAGTTGAGGTTACTGCTATCAGTTCTGTATCCTTTGAAGGTAAAGAGTTTAGCTCAATATATAAGAGTTTCTTTTCAAAAACTAATTTAATTTGTAGCACTTCTGATGAAGTAATTGATAAATCAGAAGTTATATTTACTGCTCTTCCTCATGGATTAAGTGAAAACATTGCTTGCAAATGTATAAATGAAGGAAAAGTATGTATAGATTTTGGGGCAGACTTTAGATTATCAAGTGAAGAAGAATATAAATATTGGTATGGACGTGATTTTTCTCATCCTCAATTACACCAAATTAGTTGTTATGGATTGCCAGAATTAAATCGAGAAAAAATTAAATCATCTAAGCTTATAGCTAATCCTGGTTGCTACCCTACTTCAATAGAGTTAGCACTAATGCCATTACTAAAAAATTCATTAATAGAAACTAAAAATATCATTTGTGATTCAAAATCAGGTGCTACTGGTTCTGGTAGAGGATTAACTCAAACAAGTCATTTTGCAGAATTAAATGAAAACTTTGCACCATATAAAGTAGGTGAACATAGACATACACCTGAGATAGAAGAAATTTTAAGTACTATGGCTGGTGAAGGAGTAACAGTTACATTTACTCCTCACCTACTACCAATTAATAGAGGTATTTTATCTACAATATATTGCACACCTAAAGATGAAATTGATTTAAAGAAAATCCATGCACTTTATTGTGATGTATATAAAAATGAACCATTCGTAAATGTATTACCACTTTCAGATATAGCCTGCACTAAAAATGTACGCTACTCAAATTATTGCAATATCTCAATACATGCAAATCATAGAAAAAATCAACTAATAATTATATCAGCCATAGATAATATGGTTAAAGGTGCTGCTGGGCAAGCAGTCCAAAATATGAACTTAATACTAGGATTTAATGAAGATGAAGGGTTAAAGTTTATCTCTCCGTCATTCTAAAGGGGGCAAAATATTTGAATATAAAAGAAATAAAAGGTGGGATAACTGCAGCAAGGGGCTTTTTAGCTGCAGGAATCCACTGCGGACTAAAAAAACATAAAAAAGATTTATCCTTAATCTATTCAGAAAACATATGTACAGCAGCTGCTGTATTCACAAGCAATAAGGTTAAAGGAGCACCTATACTTGTATCAAAAGACCATCTAAAAAATAACTTGGCACAAGCCATTATAACTAACAGTGGAAATGCCAATACTTGCAATGGTGATGATGGAATTAAAAAAGCTACTGAAATGACTAAATATGCTGCTAAAGCCCTTGGGGTATCTATTGAAAATGTACTTGTTGCTTCTACCGGAGTTATTGGAGTTCCTTTAAATTTAGAACCCATTAAAGAATTCACCCCTACACTTGTTTCATCATTATCTAAAGACGGGCATACAGATGCATTATTAGGTATTATGACAACTGATACCTCACCAAAAGAAATAGCCGTTAAGGTTGATATAGACGGAACCACAGTAACTATTGGTGCTATGTGTAAAGGTTCTGGAATGATTGAACCTAATATGTGTACAATGCTTTCATATATTACTACAGATGTATCAATAACACCTGAATTACTACAATCAGCATTAAAATCTTCTGTAGATGTAAGTTACAACAGAATAAGCGTTGATGGTGATACTAGTACAAACGATTCAGTCTTTATATTAGCTAACGGTAAATCAGGCAACAAGCTAATATCAAAAAAAGATGATAGTTATTACACATTCTTAAATGCCTTAAATTATATAAATGTAATTTTAGCAAAAAAAATTGCCAAAGATGGTGAAGGTGCAACAAAACTTTTAGAATGTAAAGTCAGTGGATGTGATACTGAAGAAAATGCCTTACTACTATCTAAAAGTGTAATTAAATCTTCACTTGTTAAAACTGCTATGTTTGGTTGTGATGCCAATTGGGGAAGAATTTTATGTGCTCTAGGTTATTCTAAAGTAGACTTTGATCCTAATAAAGTTGATGTTTCCTTTAAGAGTAACTTTGGAAAAATATGTGTATGCAAACAAGGTAGTAGCGTTAACTTTGATGAAGATTTAGCATTAAATATATTAAAGCAAGATGAAATACTAATTGACGTTAATATGAATAATGGTAATGCTGAAATATCTACATGGGGCTGCGATTTAAGTTATGAATATGTAAAAATCAATGGTGAATATAGAAGTTAATCTTTAGGGGGCAAAAAATATGAATTTAAATGATCGTGCTAATATCTTGGTTCAATCTTTACCATATATACAGCAATACAACAATAAAATAATTGTTGTTAAATACGGTGGAAATGCCATGGTTAGTGAAGAACTAAAAAAGACTGTAATCAATGATATTGTACTTATGAAATGCGTTGGTTTTAAGCCCATTATAGTTCATGGTGGAGGTCCTGATATAACTAATTTCATGAACCGTATCGGTGAAAAAAGTACATTTATTAATGGGCTAAGATATACAGATAAAAATGCTATGGATATAGTTCAAATGGTTCTTGGCGGTAAAGTAAATAAAAATATCGTTTCTTTAATTGAAAAAGCTGGTGGTAAAGCCTTAGGTCTTTGTGGAATGGATGGCTCTTTATTAAAGGCAAAGAAACATGTTTCTGAAAGTAATGTAGATCTTGGTTATGTGGGGGATATTACCTCAGTTAATACAGAAATCTTAAAAATGGCATTAAACTCTGACTTTATTCCTGTTGTAGGAAGTGTTGCTTTAGGCGAAGATGACGATTGTCTTTACAACATTAATGCTGATACTTGTGCATCAAAAATTGCTTCTGCGTTAAAGGCTGAAAAGTTAATTCTATTAACAGATGTACCTGGTGTACTAAAAACTTCTGGAGATATTTCAACATTAATTTCTATATTAAGACTACACCAAGTTCCAAAACTTCTTTTCGAAAAAGTAATTAAAGGAGGAATGATTCCAAAAGTCAATTGTTGTGTAGAAGCTGTTCGTATGGGCGTTGAACGAGCTCATATAATTGATGGAAGAATCCCTCACTCAATATTATTAGAACTTTTCTCCGACGATGGTATCGGAACTATGATTTATTAGGAGATGATTATATATGAAGAATTCACTATTAACTAACTATTCTTACCTTTCACCGGTTATATGTAAAGGACAAGGAGTTTATCTTTACGATACAGACGGAAAGGAATATTTAGATTTCAGCAGTGGAATTGGTGTCAATTCCTTAGGATATAATCATCCAAAATGGACTAATGCAACAACTAATCAAATTAAAACACTTCAACATTCTTCTAATATATTTGTGAATAATGTTACTGCAGACCTTAGCAACAAGATTACTAAACTAAGCGGTATGGATAAAGTATTTTTTGCAAATTCCGGTGCAGAAGCAAATGAATGTGCATTTAAGTTAGCAAGAAAATATAGTTTTGATAAATACGGTAAAGGAAGAGATGTGATCTTATCATTAAAGAAATCCTTTCACGGAAGAACTCTTGCCACATTAAAATCTACTGGTCAAGAAAAATTTCACAACTACTTCTTCCCTTTTCCTGAGAGCTTTGATTATGTTGAATCAAACAATATAGAAGATTTCAAATCTAAAGCTACAAACAAAGTTTGCGCAATAATAATGGAAGCAATTCAAGGTGAAAGTGGAGTTAATCCTCTAGATACTAAATTTGTTCAACAAGTAGCTGAAATTTGTAAGCAAAAAGATATTCTTCTTATTTTTGATGAAGTTCAATGTGGTATTGCAAGAAGTGGTAAGCTATTTGCTTATAATTACTTTGATATAGATGCTGATATAGTTACCTGTGCCAAAGGATTAGGTGCAGGATTGCCTATAGGTGCTGTTCTATGCAGTAAAAAAGTTTCTGCTGTATTTAATCCTGGCGATCACGGTTCAACCTTTGGTGGAAATCCTGTTGCATGTTCTGGTGCTTCTGTAGTTTTAGATGAATTATGTAATGAAGAAACTTACTCAAGAGTAGTTAAAACAGGTTCACTTATTACAACTAAAATAAAAAATGCAAACTTAAAAAATGTTGTTGATGTTAGAGGTAAAGGATTGATGATTGGAATCGAAGTAAAATCATCTCCTTCTGATATCCAAAAAGCAGCTCTAGAAAAAGGCCTTATTGTATTGACAGCTGGAAGCAATGTAGTACGTCTACTTCCACCTTTAGTACTATCTTTAGAAGATGCTGAAAAAGGTGCTGATATATTAATTGACGTACTAAATCGTTAGGGAGGTCTTTAAATGGTAAAAAACTTATTAAAATTAGATGACCTATCAAAAGAAGAAATTTTAGATATACTAAATCTTGCGGATCAGCTTAAATATGAACTTAAGCATAATATTTCCCATGAATACTTAAAAGGTCAAAGCCTTGGCATGATTTTTGAAAAAAATTCTACAAGAACTAGAGTATCTTTTGAAGTTGGTATGTATCAACTTGGAGGTACCGCTTTATTCTTAAGTAGCAAAGACTTGCAAATTGGTCGTGGTGAACCTATCCAAGATACTGCGAGATCATTATCTAGATTCCTTAATGGAATAATGATAAGAACTTTTGAACAAGATGAAATTGAAACCTTGGCTAAGTACTCTTCAGTTCCTATAATTAATGGCTTAACTGACAAGGAACATCCTTGTCAAGTTCTTGCTGACTTAATGACAATTAGAGAATATAAAAACATTCTTGAAGGATTAAAAGTTGCTTATATCGGCGATGGCAATAATATGGCTCACTCATTAATTATTGGAACTTTAAAAATAGGCATGAATCTTTCTGTAGCTTGTCCTTCAGACTATATGCCAAACAAAGAATATATTAATCGCGGAAAAGAACTTGCTGAAATAGAAGGTACTAACTTTGTTATAACTACTTCTCCCAAAGAAGCAATTAAAGATGCTGATGTTGTTATAACAGATGCTTGGACTAGTATGGGACACGAAAGTGAAAGAAATATACGCAAAGAAGCTTTCAAGGGATTTCAAATTAATTCTGACCTTATGAAATTTGCAGATGAAAATGCAATGGTTCTTCATTGTTTACCTGCTCATAGAGGTGAAGAAATAACTAATGACATAATCGAAAGCCATAAAGATGAAATTTTTGATGAATCTGAAAATAGATTGCATGCTCAAAAAGCAATTTTAGTAAAACTTTTGAAAAACAATTAAGAAAATTTACGCAATGTTGTTTCTTTTTTCACAAATAAAAGTTATAATAAGCGTTAGTGGGTAATATAATTGTACATACATTATTAACCCAAATTTATTTAATTATTGGAGGTTGAATTATGTTAGTTTCAGCTAAAGAAATGTTAAACAAGGCTAGAGATGGTAAATATGCTGTAGGTCAATTTAACATTAATAACTTAGAATGGACAAAAGCTATTCTTTTAACTGCACAAGAAAACAATTCACCAGTTATACTTGGTGTTTCTGAAGGTGCTGGTAAGTACATGGGAGGATACAATGCAATCGTTGGTATGGTTAATGGTCTAATCAAAGACTTAAACATCACTGTACCAGTTGCTCTACACTTAGATCACGGTAGCTTTGATGGTGCATACAAATGTATCGAAGCTGGATTCTCATCAGTTATGTTTGATGGATCTCACTACCCAATCGAAGAAAACATTGAAAAGAGTAAGCAATTAATAGCTGACGCTTCAGCTAAGGGAATCTCTGTTGAATGTGAAGTTGGTTCAATCGGTGGAGAAGAAGACGGTGTTGTAGGAGCTGGAGAAATCGCAGATCCTCAAGAATGTAAGAAGATAGCAGATTTAGGAACATCTATGCTTGCTGCTGGTATCGGAAACATCCACGGTAAATACCCAGCTAACTGGAAAGGTCTTGATTTCGATGCATTAGCAGAAATTAAGAAAGCTGTTGGAGATATGCCATTAGTACTTCACGGTGGTACTGGTATTCCTGATGATATGATAGCTAAAGCTATATCTTTAGGAGTAGCTAAAATCAACGTTAATACTGAATGTCAATTAGTTTTCGCAGAAGCTACTAGAAAATATATCGAAGCTGGTAAGGACTTAGAAGGAAAGGGATTTGACCCAAGAAAACTTCTTGCTCCTGGTTTTGAAGCAATAAAAGCTAAAGTTAAAGAAAAGATGGAATTATTCGGATCAGTTAACAGAGCTTAATATATGGAAAAGAGCCCTTCTACTAGAAGAGCTCTTTTTTTGTTATTAAATAATTGTTATTGACTTTATTTTAAATTATAAGATATAATTTTCTATAATTCATCAAAAGATAAAGAAAGGATTATTCCATGAAATTATTTAAAAAATATGACTCTGTAACAAGAGAAGAACTTGAAATTTTTATTGGCCCGATGTCTAAAAGTAAATTTTTCACAAAGGCTTTAGATAATTATTTGCAAAATCCAAATAAGAAAACTTGGTGTTGGTCTGCATTTTTAGTAGGCTCATTTTGGTTTATTTATAGAAAAGCCTTGCTTATAGGTTTAATTCTATCTGTTATTCAAATAGCATGGACATTGGTTTTACCTATGCCTATATCGACATTGCTTTCAGTTGCATTATTCATTTTTCTTGGTATTTATGGTAGTAATATCTATCTTGACTTTGCTTCAAGAACAATTATGAAATATAAATCTTTAAATCAAGATCTTAATGCCCAATCAATGAATTCTTTTATTAGAATTGCAGGTGGGATTAGCTTATTTTATCCACTTGCCGTATATACAATTATACAGTTAACTATTAATTTATTTATTTAGAAAGAAGCTGTATCAAAATAAATTTTGATACAGCCCCCTAACACTAATATAATCCATTCACTATCACCTCTTACAATTTCAACACAATAATTTTATCAGTAAAAATACAAAATAGAAAGGTGACAGAAAACCTAAGTTTCCGTCACCAAATTTAATTATTTTCTACTGAAATAAGCTTAGCGCATACAAGCATTCTTCCATCCTCTTCATCATAATCACATGTTGATAATGTTATTATCTTATCATTTTCAGTTAATGAATCATTATCTAATTTAAATAATGATTTACTAGCTAATTTATTAATATAATCTAAATAACCTTTATCAGTAGCAAATCCAACCTGATAAGAATCATCATTTGCTGTTTCTGTAAATGCAGAGAATACTTGGTACTTAAGAACTTTTCCCTTTAAGCTTATATAAATATAATGCTCTTTAGTAAAGTTTTCATCTTTAAACTTCATTAAATCAGCAAACATACTACCATCTCTCATGTGATGTCCATGAATGATAGTATTTTTATCTTCGAAAGGATTTGAATTATTTAATGTAATAAATAAAGCTCCTCCTACATTATTTTGCTTCTTAAAGTTATGTGTTAAATAGTACTCATTATTATCTGTTTGAACTACAGGATAATTGATTGCAGTATCTTCTATTGTTATCCATGCCTTAAAGTCAGGATTTTCAGCTATTAATTTATCAAAGTCTTCATCACTTAATACATATTTTTTTTCACCATTATCTTCATTAATAACCTGCTTTGGTGCAAAAGATTCTTGAACTTCCTCATAAGACTTCGCATTATCATGATATCCTTTCCAAATATTAAATAACTTAAAAGCACATACAGTAAACACTACAATTGATATGATAAATATAATATTTCTCATAGTATCTTTAAATGAAGATTTCTTTTTTTTCTTTTTTTTAATATCATCTTTTATTATTTTGGAAGATTTTTTGCTCATATAATCACTACACCCCTACTATATTTCTAATGCTATTTCCATCATTTCAGTGAAACTAGTTTCTCTTTCTTCTGGTGTTGTTTCTTCTCCAGTAAATACATGATCAGATATAGTTAAAATAGATAATGCTTGAACATCATACTTTGCTGCTAATGTATAAAGTTCTGCTGTTTCCATATCAATTGCTAAACATCCATAATCTGACCATAATTTTACTGATACATCTGTATCATCATAAAACAAATCTGAAGACAATACATTACCAACCTTAACATTTGAACCTCTTGTCTTAGCCTTATTATAAGCTGATAAAATCAGGTCAAAATCCCCTGTTGGAGCATAATCCATTCCTTTAAATCTTCTTTTATTTATTCCTGAATTTGTTGAAGCACTTTGAGCTAAAACAATATCTCTTACTTTAACATTATCACTAATAGATCCAGCTGAACCCACCCTTATAAGTTTCTTGCAACCATAAAATCTAATTAATTCATTAACATATATTGAATGAGATGGTAATCCCATACCTGTTCCTTGTACTGATACTCTTTGTCCCTTGTATGTTCCAGTATAACCATACATTCCCCTAACTGTATTGTAGCACTTAACATCTTCTAAATAATTTTCTGCTATAAATTTTGCTCTTAATGGATCTCCAGGTAATAATACCTTTTCTGCAATTGCTCCTTCTTCTGCCATTATGTGCAAATGTTTTCCCATAATGATACCTCCTCTTAATGTTATACTTACTATTATAACCATTGTTATTTAGAAAAGAAAGGAGTTTTTAGTATATCAATACAAGAATGCATAAACATAATTCTTACAATATGAATTTAAAATGCCATATGTGATATAATATTCTTATATAGCTTCATAAGGAGGATATCATGAAAGAATTAGAAACTAGAATAATAAAAATTGATGTTGCCAATATTAGAAAAACTCTTATTGAAAAAGGCGGCATTAAAGTTAAAGAAGAAAATCAAATAAATGATATATATGACTTTGAAGACGGTAGACTTTTAGCTCAAAAAGGTTATGCACGTATTAGAACTATAGATGATTTACTTAATAAAAAGCAAGTATTCTATATGACTACTAAAAAAATGCTCTCTCAAGGTAAATTTAAAGAAATGGAAGAAAATGAAACAATTGTAGATGACAAACTTGCTGCTGAAGGAATTTTTGCATCACTAGGTTTAAAGCTTAAACAATCAATAAACAAATATAGAGAAAGTTATTCTATTGAAGGCGGCTTAGTTGAAATTGATATTAATGATACAACTTTTTGTCCTTTTCCTTATATCGAAATTGAAACAAATAGTGAAGAAAACTTAGAAAAAATAGTAAAGCTTTTAGGTTATACTATGGAAGATACTACCTCAAAGACTATTTATGAATTAATAGAAGAAAATAAATAAAAAAGGAGCATATGCTCCTTTTTTATTCTAAAGACTCTCTTCTTTTAGTTGACTTTCTAAAATACTCTTCAAGTCCTTTTTTATCATCATTTTCTACAGCTTCTTTTATAAGTTGTAATTGCTCTTGAAAATTACTTATACATTTCAACAAATTCTCTTTATTTCCCAGGAAAAGTTCACTCCATAATTCCTCATTAATATTGGCAATACGGGTTAAATCTCTATAGCTATCACCAATAAAACTTCCTGTATCTCTTCCTTCTTCATCACTATTTATTAATGCCACAGCCATTGCATGAGGTAATTGAGACGTAAATCCTATCATTTCATCATGAAAATCCGTAGTAATTCTTTTTACTCTCTTAAATCCTATTTTCAATACAAGTTCTTCTAACAATTGAATATTTTTTTCTTTGTTTCCTTTAACAGGTGTGATAATAAAATTTGCACCTTGAAAAACCTTATCTGTTGCAAAATCTATTCCTTTTTTCTCTCTTCCCGCCATAGGATGACTAGGAATAAAATCTACATCATCAGGAATGACGCTAATAATCTTATCTACAACCATTTTCTTTATTCCTGTAGCATCAGTAATAATTGAATTTTTCTTGAAATTATTTCTATTCTTTTCTATAAACCCCACTATAGTCTTTGGATAAATAGATATGATTGTTAAGTCGGCCTCTTTAAAAAAATTTTCACCTGATGTAGATCCTTCTTTTATAAGACCATTTCTTTTAGCCTTTTCTAAAGTTTCCATATTTGTATCTACACCATATACATCTTCATAGCCTGCTTTTTTCAAAGCCATTGCATAAGAGCCCCCAATTACTCCAAGCCCTACTATTACTATTTTCATTTTTTGCCCCTCTTTATAAATCTATTTTATAGCTCTTTACCTTCCATCTTTGCAAGTATTTTTACTTTATCCATTAATGCCTTAAAGTTTTCTGGTTTAATTGATTGTTGACCATCACTCAAAGCATTTTCTGGGTCATTATGTACTTCTATCATAAGTCCATCTGCTCCAGCCATAATTGATGCCTTTGCTAATGGTTCTACTAAATACCAATATCCACTTGCATGACTTGGATCTATTATTATTGGTAAATGAGATAATCTTTTTATTACTGGAACTGCACTTAAATCAAGAGTATTTCTTGTATAAGTTTCAAATGTTCTTATTCCTCTTTCACAAAGAATAACATTTTCATTACCTCCAGCCATTATGTATTCAGCTGACATTAACCATTCTTCTATTGTGGCAGATAATCCTCTTTTTAAAAGTATAGGTTTATTTGTTTTTCCTACCTGCTTTAATAAATCAAAGTTTTGCATATTTCTTGCACCTATTTGAATAACATCTACATTTTCAACAAATTCATCTATATAATCTGTAGACATAAGTTCTGTTACAATAGGAAGTCCTGTTTCTTGCTTAGCTGTCTTTAATAACTTTAATCCTTCAAGTTCTAATCCTTGGAAACTATAAGGTGAAGTTCTTGGTTTAAATGCTCCTCCTCTTAAAAAGTTTGCTCCTGAAGCCTTAACTGATTTAGCTACTTGAACAATTTGCTCTTCAGATTCTACAGAACATGGACCTGCCATAATACCAAGATGTGTTCCTCCAACTTTAACTCCATCTACATTCACTATAGTTGGTTCATTTTTGAACTTCTTGTTAGCTTTTTTAAATGGTTCTTGTACTTTTAATACCTTTTCTACTCCTTCAATTCTTAGTAACTTATCAGGATCTAAAACGGATGTATCACCTATGCATCCTACAATAGTATTTAATGCACCCTTTGATAAATTAGTTTGCAGCCCCTTACTTTCTATAAAATCAACAATTTTTTTGATTTGTTTATCGCCACACTGATGGTTCATAATAATAATCATATCTATCACCCTCCAAAATCTATTTCAAATATTTATTTTACTATTCTTTCTTTTACCGATGATTTTATCTTCAAAATAATTTCATCTATTGTTCCTCTGTTTTCAATTCTTATGTCCGCAGCTTTTATATATAAATTATACCTCTCATTATACAAATCGTATACTTTATGTACCCCTTCCTTTAATAAGGGTCTTGTTTTTACATTAACATCTTCAACAATATTTTCAACAGGTCTATCTATAAAAATAATTAAACATTCTTTTTTTAAGATTTCCATGTTAATATCTTTCTTAACTACTCCACCACCACATGCTATTACAGATCTTTTTAATTTACTCATTTCTTTGCATGCTTTCGTTTCCCATTCCCTAAAATAATCTTCACCTTTTTCAAATAAGTGTGGAATAGTTTCCTGTGATATACTTTCAATATAATTATCCATATCGTAAAAATTATAGTTTATTTCTTTGGCAAATATTTCGCCTAGTGTGCTTTTACCACATCCAGGCATTCCTATCATTACTATTTTATCTGTTAAATTGGCCATTTGAATTTAGCCCCCTACTTAAACTCATTCTCAATTTTTTTATAAATGTCATTTAATATAGACTTGTCTATATTAGTATTTTGCCATATTTCCTCTGACTTAATGGCTTGACCTACTAACATATAAAGACCACCGCATATCTTTTTATTTAATTTCTTTCCTATCTTTAAAAATTCAGTCATCTTAGGGTTATATACAATATCAATGATACTATTAAATTTATTTATAACCTCTTCATCAACAGGAGATATGCCTACATTAGGATACATTCCTACAGGTGTTGCATTAACTAAAATATCTCCACTTATTTCTTTTAGTTCATTATAATCAATAAGTTTTATTTTAGGATTGAGTTTGCATGCATTATCTTTATGTCTAGTAACCAAATATATATTAGCAGCTTTCATATCAATAAATACTTGGTTTAATGCTTTTGCCGCACCACCATTACCTAGAACAACAACTACTTTATTCTCTACTTCAATATCATTAATTTCTAGAGTTTTCTTAAAACCGAAATAATCAGTATTGTATCCATAAAGCTTTCCATCTTTATTTAATATTGTGTTTACTGCTCCAATATTTTTCGCTTCATCTGCTATAAAATCAAGTTGTTTCATAACTTCCTGTTTATAAGGAATAGTTACATTAACACCTTTTATATCTAATAGCTTCATTGCACTTCCAAGTTCACTAATTTTAGTTTTTGGTATCTCAAATAACTTATACCCAGCATCAATATTTAAAGCATTAAAAATCATAGTATTAATCTTAGGTGATAAACTATGTGATAACTTTTCTCCTACTAATCCATAAAAATGCATAATCTCCCCAACCTTCTATATTTTTCTCTTATAACTACCTAAAAGCTTATAATAAGCTGAATTTTTTTCAATTAATCTTAATGCATTTTGAACTTCTTCGCTTTCTATATCACCTTCAAAATCGACATATAGGAAATACTTCCATGGTGTGTTTTGAACTGGTCTAGATTCAATCTTAATCATATTTAAATTATTCTCAGCAAAAAAACTTAATAATCTATATAATGTACCAGCCTCATTCTCAAGTGAAAATACAACACTTATTTTGTCAGAGTCATTAGTAATCTTTAAATCTTTTGTAATAATTATAAATCTTGTATTATTTTCATTTTCATCATTTATTCCCTTTTTTATAATATCAAGATTATAAATTTCCGCAGCTCTCCTACTAGAAATAGCTGCCTTGCTTTTATCATTCAAATCTCTAACAAGTTTTGCGCTAGTAGCAGTATTAACATACGGAATTAATTTCCAATCTCTGTAATCTTTTAAAAACCTACTACATTGAGAAATTCCTTGAGCATGTGAATAAACTTCTTTTATATCACTTAATTTAGCACCCTTTATTCCAACTAAATTTTCCTCAATTTTCAAGACTTCTTCACCAATAATGTAAAAATTATATTTTCTTAAAAGATCAAAAGTTATTGATACTGCACCTGTAGATGAATTCTCTAAAGGCAGAATTCCATAATATATTTCACCATTTTCTAAGGCTTTAAATACATCTTCAAATTCTCTATACTCTTTTCTATTCGAATCTTGCCCAAAGAAATGAATTGCAGCCTCTTCAGTAAAAGCTCCTTTTACTCCAGGAAATCCTATAAGCTTATTTTTTAAGATATCCCCTCTTTTTATATCAATATTATTAACAATTCTACTTTTACTAATTTGTCTTCTTTGATATTCTTTACTTATTTGCATTAAATCATTAAACAATTCTACTACTTCTTTTGAATAATCTTTGTTTTTAAGATTATTTATAGCTTTATTAATTACAATATCTTCTCTATTCTTATGGAATACTTGCATATTGTTCTTCTTTTTATATTCTGCAACATTAAGTACTGCATCCATTCTCTTTTCAAATAATTCTACAATACTCTTATCTATTTCATCTATTTCAGTTCTATACTTTTCTAATTCCTCCATAACTACTTACTCCCTTTAATTAAATCTAGTAATGCTATTGCTGTAACTGCTTCAATTACAGGAACCGCTCTCTGGACTATACAAGGATCATGTCTTCCTTCAATAATCAAGGTTTCGTTTTTCTTTTCCTTTATATTAATGGTATTCTGTTCTTTTGAAATTGATGGTGTTGGTTTTATAACTACTTTAAATACTATTGGCATTCCATTTGTTATACCACCAAGTATTCCTCCATTATTATTTGTTGAAGTTTTTACATTTCCATCTTCATAATAATAACTGTCATTATTCTCCGAGCCATACTTTTCTGCCATTTCAAATCCTAATCCAAATTCAACACCTTTTACTGCTGGTACAGAGAATAAAATATGTGATAACTTTGATTCAACTGAATCAAAAAATGGATCACCATATCCTGCACTAATTCCAATTGCAGCACACTCTATTATTCCGCCTACAGAATCCCCAACTTTTCTTGCATTCAATATAGTTTTTATCATTTCTTCTTTTACTGAATCATTTATTATCGGAAGTTCCTTATTTCTTAAATCTACCAATTCTTCCTTTGAGATATCTACATAATTAAATGAAGAATCCTTAACTCCCTTAACACTCTTTATATGTGCTCCTATTTCTATTCCTTCTTTTCTTAATATTTGCTTTGCAATTGAACCTGCAAATACTAATGGAGCTGTTATCCTCCCTGAAAAATGTCCTCCACCTCTATAATCATTAAAACCATTATACTTTACAAACCCAGTATAATCAGCATGACCTGGTCTCATTAAATCTTTAAGTTTTCCATAATCTTTGGAACGAGTATCTGAATTCCTTATTATTGCACAAAGAGGTGTTCCTGTTGTTTTTCCTTCAAAAAAACCACTTAATATTTCCGGAATATCACTTTCTTTTCTAGCAGTAGATAATTTATTTCTTCCAGGAGCTCTTCTTTTCATCTCTATATCTATTTCATTCAAATCAATTTGAACTCCTGCTGGAAGTCCATCTATTGTTATTCCTATAGCATTTCCATGCGATTCACCAAATATTGATACTTTTAAATTATTCCCCCATACTCCACTCAATTATTTTTCCTCCTAAAGCTTTAAAATCAATAAAAAAGTTTGGATAGGATTTTGACACACATTCATAATCCTTAAGAATAATAGGTTCAATACATCTTGTAGAAGCTATAGCAAGACTCATTGCCATCCTATGATCTCTATGACTCCATACAGTACATCCACCTTTAAATTCCTTAACGCCATGAATAATTATACTATCCTCTTTTTCTTCTATATTAGCACCTATTTTACTTAGCTCGCTTACAATAGCATGTAATCTATCACATTCCTTAATTCTAAGTCTTCCTGCTTTAATTATATTGGTGGTTCCCTCCGCTAAAGAAGCAACTACAGATAAAACTGGTATAATATCCGGGCACATAGACGCATCAATTACTGTTGAATTTAAAGAATCTGCTGATAGCTTTAATCCGTTATTTACTATAGTAATTTTTGCTCCCATCCTTGATAATATATCTATTACTTCTTTATCTCCTTGAAGAGAATCATCCTTTAAATCAAGTACATTTACATTAGCTCCTAAAGCATCAGCACAAAGATAAAATGCACCTTGAGAGTAATCTCCTTCAACTCTATAATCCTTTGAATTATACTTTTGTTTTCCTTTTATTATAAATTCTTCATAATCTCTATTTTCAATTTCTATTCCAAATTCTTTCATTATGGATAATGTTAAATCAATGTAACCTTTAGATTCTAATTCTGTAGTTATAACTATCTTTGAATCACCATTAAGCATAGGAAGTGAGAATAATAGTCCAGTTATAAATTGAGAGCTAATGTTACCCTTAACCCTAAATTCATCATTATTAAGTACTCCTTTTACTATTAAATCAAGTTCTCCTTCTTTATAACTATATTCAATTCCTTGACTATCAAATATATCATAATAGGTATTCAAAGGTCTTTTTCCAAGATTGCCTCTTCCTACGAATCTAGTAGTACCTTCAAATACTAAGGATATTGGTACTAAGAACCTTAATGTTGATCCTGATTCATTGCAATCAATAACCCTTTCAAAGTCTCGCATATTAGCTAAATCATTAGAATTTATTCCTTTAACTTCAACATAGTTTTCTTTTTCCGTAATAACAGCACCTAATGCCCTTAATCCATTTATTGTTGCAATAATATCATCAGATAAATTAATATTACTTATTCTACTAATTCCATCTCCTAAAGAGGCACATATTAATGCTCTATGTGCCATACTCTTTGAAGGTGGTATTTTAACCTCACCTTTTAATTTTTTAGGATATACTTTAAAGTTCCCCATTAATCCACCACCTTAAAAAAAGCCGGTGTTGTGTTATATATCATACTTTCTCCAATATTATTAAGAAGTATCACTTTTAAAACATTTCCCATGTTCTTTTTATCTAAAGATATAGTCTCAATAATTGAAGAATTATCATTTATATCTACTTGATATGGAAGGTTATAATTTATTAAAATTTCTTTTATTCGATCAGCTGTTCCCTTACTTGTTAGTCCTTTTGCCTCACTTATTAATGATATATTATACATTCCTATAGAAACAGCTTCCCCGTGGCTAAAGCCAGTAAAATTATAATATTTCTCAATAGCATGACCTAATGTATGGCCAAAATTTAAAAGCATTCTTTCTCCAAGATCTTTTTCATCTTTTTCAACTACTATTCTTTTAATATTACAGCATGTATATATAATCTCTTCAATATGATCCATTACTTCTTCTCTGGATTTTAACATATCAAGTTTATCAAAAAGCTCTTTATCTTTTATACATCCATATTTTATTACTTCTCCCATGCCATCTTTATAGAATTTTTCAGATAATGTATTTAGTACTTCTGGATCTATAAAAACAGCTTTAGGTTGATAAAATGCACCAACTAAATTTTTTCCTTCTGGTAAATCTACTGCAACTTTTCCTCCAACAGAGCTATCGACTTGTGCTAGTAATGAAGTTGGTATCTGAATAAATGGTACTCCTCTTAAATAAGAAGCTGCAGCAAAACCTCCTAAATCACCTATAACTCCACAACCTAAAGTAATGATTAGTTCTTTTCTAGTAAGCTTAAAATCTAATAATTCTTTGTATATCTTAGGAAGGCTATTAAAAGACTTAGTTTCTTCGCCTGCTTTCATAACAAGTTTTCTTACTATAAAGCCTTCACCTTCTAAAGAATTCTTGACTTTTTCACCGTAAAATTCATCTACATTATCATCTGTAATAATAAATATTTTATTACCTTTATAAATTGACTTTATTTCTTTTCCTATTTTATTTAAAAGTCCTTTTTCTATTTTTATGTTATAACTATTTTCTTTTAAATCTACATATAGATTTTTGGCCATATTAATCATCCTTTTTTATATTTCTCTACCAACAGCCTTAGCTATTACTTTTAATTCCTCCATAAGTTTACCATATTTACTTGGTTTAATTGATTGTGCACCATCACATAATGCATTTGCTGGATCATTATGAACTTCAATTATAAGTCCATCTGCTCCAACAGCTACTGCGGCTTTTGCTAGTGGTTCTACCATCCACCACTTTCCTGTAGCGTGACTTGGATCAATTATTACAGGTAAATGACTTAATTTTTTAATTGCTGGTACTGCACTTAAATCTAAAGTGTTTCTTGTATAAGTTTCAAATGTTCTTATACCTCTTTCACAAAGAATTACATTTTCATTTCCTCCAGCCATTATATATTCAGCAGACATTAATAATTCTTCAATTGTTGCAGATAAACCTCTTTTTAATAGTATTGGTTTATTAGTTTTACCAAGCTCTTTTAATAAGTCAAAGTTTTGCATATTTCTTGCACCAACTTGTATTACATCAACATGTTCTACAAATGTATCAATATCATATGGTGACATTAATTCTGTAACAATAGGAAGACCTGTCTTCTCCTTTGCTTCTTCTAAAAGTTCTAGTCCTTCATATTTTAATCCTTGGAAAGAGTATGGTGAAGTTCTTGGTTTAAATGCTCCACCTCTTAAGAAATTTGCCCCCATATTCTTAACATCCTCTGCAATTCCAACAATTTGTTCTGCAGTTTCTACTGAGCAAGGACCTGCTATCATTGTTAATTTCTTTCCACCAATCTTATTGCCATTTACATCAATTATTGTTGGTTCAGGATGAAACATTCTATTTGCTTTCTTAAAAGGTTCTACTACATGCATAACTCTTTCTACATTTCTATTTGCTTCAATTTGAGTAGGATCTAATTTACTTGTATCACCTACAAGTCCAAGTATTATAAGATCTTTTCCTATTACCGGATTAACCTCTACCCCATTATTTTCTAATGCCTTTGTTAATGTGTCTATTTCTTTTTGTTCTGTTCCTGGTTTTAAAATTACTATCATATTTTTGCCCCCAATTTTATTTAATATATTAAAAAAGAGAACTCACTAATGAGTTCTCTAAAATTACAAAAATAATATAAAATACTTTATGCTATCTTTAAAGATTATATACTCACTAGAAAGGATTTATTTTTTTTATTGCAAAATAAATAGCCAGCGCTAAAGTAAAAGCCCCAGAATATAAAGTAATAAAATCTATTAAATTTTGCTAATAAATTATGAATTCCTTTCATTTTTATCCTCCTAAATATTACATAGATAAGAATTTTTCACTTTCTTTAATAATGTAATATAATATTTCGTCGTTTTTTATAATTATACCAAATTGTATAATCTTGTCAATGTTTTTCTATATAATTAATTACAGAATTGGAGCAATTAACCTAATTAAAGATTCTTTGATTCTAAGATTGACACTCCTACTATGATGTGCTTCCTTTGTTATAAGGCTTGAATTCTTTATATCAATAAAAAATTGTTTTTCCAAATTTTTAGCTATTCTATCATCAAATATAAATGCATTAACTTCAAAGTTTAACTTAAAACTTCTAATATCCATATTTGCAGTTCCTATGGAAGATACTTGACCATCAATAACTATATTCTTAGCATGTATAAAACCATTGTTATAACAATAAACTCTTACACCAGAATCTAATAGTTCTCCAATATAAGCACTTGCTGCCCATTTCATAAATTTATGGTCTGGTTTTCCTGGTATAACTATTCGAACATCTACTCCTGATAATGCAGCTAATTTGAGTGCCTCTAGAATTGGTTCATCGGGAACAAAATATGGCGTTTCTAAATAAATATTATTCTTTGCATTATTTATCATTTTCATGTATCCATGTTTTATATATTGTTCATCATGATCTGGACCACTAGTTACTATTTGCATTCCTATATCCCCATCAAATTTCTCATGGCTATAATACTTTGAGAAATTATCAATTTCTTCTCCAGATGCATAACACCAATCCAACAAAAATCTATCAGTTAAATCATTAATAGCTTCTCCTCTAATTCTTATATGAGTATCTCTCCAATATCCTATTTTTTTATCTTCATTAATGTATTCTTTTCCCACATTAAATCCACCAACATAACCATACTTTCCATCTATAACTACTATCTTTCTATGATTTCTATAATTAATTCGAGTATTTATATGTGGAAAAATACCTGGAAAGAATATTTCAAATTTACCTCCATTTAAAATAAATTTTTTCATAAGTCTCTTAGTAATAGTATATGAACCCATACTATCAACTAAAAGTCTTACTTCCACTCCTTCACTAGCTTTTTTCTCTAATATTTTTATTATTTTTTTACCAATTACATCTCTTTTAAAAATATAATATTGAATATGAATAAACTTTTCAGCATTTTCTAAATCAATTAATAATTGATTAAATTTATCCACCCCATCATAATATATATCTACTTTATTTGATGTTGTATATTTACTATCACAATTATTAAAATTCATTTTCATCAAGTCTAAATATTCATTCTTAATATGTTGACTATTATTATTTTTTGTATAATTATTCAATATTTCTTTCTTTTTCTCTGAATCTATAACTCTCTTCTCTTTAAATAGTTTTTCTCTACTAAGATTTTGACCTAGTAAAAGATATATAGCAAAACCACCACCAGGTAGCATTATCATTATTAATAGCCAAGCCCACGTTGTAGATGTATCTTTTCTTTCTATAAATATTAAAGACAAACTTAACACTATATTTATTATAAATGCAATAACTATTACTAACAGGACAAATTTCATCTGCCTTTTCCTCCACAATTTGTTATGTCTAAATTATATATTTTTTCATTGCTCTAATCAAATTAGTCTATATGGCTTTAATAAAAGCCATATGCTGTTGACATATTCTGGAAATAAATTTATTCTTAATATATATAAAAATAAAAAAGGTGATTATATATGAATTTATTTATTATACTGGCTATTATTATTATTCTTATCATTGGCTTAATATCAGAAGAAATTATTTTGGCAATTCAAAACTCTAAAAACAATGATATTGACGGAACTTTTATCAACTGTTCTCATGGCTTAATACATGTAGTATCAAAAGGATTAGGAAGAACTACCGTGGTTTTTACATCTTCATATTGCGTTCCTTCTCCTCAAATAGATTACTATCTGCTTCAGAATGAAGTTTCTAAATTTACAAAAACTGCTATATACGAAAGATATGGATATGGATTTAGCAGCGATACAAATAAAGAAGTTCCTCTTGATACATTAGTTGATGATATACGCCTTGCATTAAGAAAAGCTTCACTTAACCCTCCTTATATTTTTGTTGCTCATTCAATGGCTAGCTTAGAAGTGTTCCGATATGCTCAACTATATCCCAAAGAAATAAAAGGAATTATTTTAGAAGAAGGAGTAAATCCTGAATTTAAGGATAAAATACCACTTCCTTCACTAATAGTTATACGACTATTTCAATTTATAAAATATATTGGATTATATAGGTTATTATTATCATTTCCATATATAAAAAATAAATATATAAATTCTAACTTATCTTCACATTTAAATAAAATGAAACTACGTCTTACTGTAAAAAATATGTGGAGTCAAAATATGACTAATGAAATAAAAAATTTCCAAAAAAATTGTACTATTATATTAAATGACAGAATAAATTTTGATAATCTTCCACTAAAAATCCTTACAGCAGAAAACAGAGAATTTTTTTCTAAAGATTTAAATGATGCTTGGATGGAATCTCAAAAGAACATGGGTAAATTTTCTTCAGAAAGTAGTCAAATTATTATCGAAAATTCAGATCATTATATCCACGATAATAATAATGATATAATTCTCTCTGTCATAAAATCTATTTTACTTTGATTTGTATTTATGGTTTAATGTTCTATATGGGTGAGCACAGGAAGCTATTTATAATGAATAGGAGATTTACAAATGAATAAAAAAATTAATTTTATGTCAATAATAAGGGGACTAGCTGCTGTAATACTAATTGCATTAGTTGCATATATGTTTATATTCAGTAAACAAAGTTTTAAGATTGATACTACAATGTCTAAATTTAGTATTGAAGATTTAAATTCACAATTTAATGATGGTTATAGTTTCTTTAAAACTGGCGATTCAGCTATACAAAGTTTTTCAATTAATGTACGTAATGATGATATAAAATCTTTAAACATTGTAATTATGGATGATAAATCTAGATATTCTGGAGAACTTCAATCTGATAATAAAGTTAAATTTAACAAAGAATCAAAACATAATGTAGCAGGTGTTAAATATGATAATCAAGTAAAAATATTGGACAAATATTCTTTATATATTGGTAGTAAAATGAAAGAATTGGGAATAAATGATTACCACATTTCATACTCTATATCTCAATTCGAACCCCAAATTGAAGTATCTTCTGAGAGTACAAAATGTTATGAATTATATGGATCAAAAGATAATATCTCAATGAAAGAAATAACTAATAAAGATTCTTCTTGGTCAAAATTTTCTGCACATGATTTAATAGTTGTAACTTATAATGATTCAAAAGATTCAGAGCAAACATTAAAATTTTACTTATCTTATTAAAATACAAAAAAGGATGGATTTTGAAAATCCATCCTTTTTACTTATTATCCAAAATATCTATTTAATAATCCTTCAAAAGCTTTTCCATGTCTAGCTTCATCCTTAGCCATTTCATGAACTGTATCGTGAATAGCATCTAAGTTAGCTTCTTTAGCTCTCTTTGCTAAATCAAACTTACCAGCAGTTGCACCATTTTCAGCATCAACTCTTAATTGTAAGTTCTTTTTAGTAGAATTAGTTACAACTTCTCCTAATAATTCTGCAAACTTAGCAGCATGTTCTGCTTCTTCCCATGCAGCCTTTTCATAATACATACCTACTTCTGGATAACCTTCTCTATGAGCAACTCTAGCCATAGCTAAGTACATACCTACTTCACACCATTCTCCTTCAAAGTTAGCTCTTAGATCAGCCATTATATCTTCTGGTGATCCTTGTGCAACTCCTACTACATGTTCTGCT
>JAQXTC010000047.1 GCA_029219285.1 Clostridiaceae bacterium | reverse complement strand
TATATATATTTTATCACATTACAAAAGAAAAAAAACTGGGAAACTGACCAAAAACCCTTACAAATGGCTCAACCATGCGGGTTTGCGGGTTTTTCAAAACTGACCAAAAACTGACCATTTGCCCACTTTTTCTGACCATTTTACCACCTTTTCTTTATCCAAAAATATAAAAACTACAGCTTGGACAGAAATTTCTGACCACTGCCCACTTTTTCTGACCAAAAACTGACCACAAAAATACAAAAAGAAAGAGCCCTTGTGAGACTCAATCTTCTATTTAACTACTCTTCAATTCCCCAAAGCTTTTGAGCTTCAGTAAATTTATCTATTCTTTCTTGAAATATACCAGCTTCTGTTTTTGCCTTCATTAACTTTTCGATACCTGCTTCATTTAAATCTTTTACCTTTTCTAAACGAGATATGGTATCTAATCTAGTATTAAGTTTTCTAGTACAAGTAGCTATAGCCTCTTCGAATAATCCTTCAGTAGCAGCCTCATATAATGTAGAAATTCTATCGTTGTTTTTACTATTTAATTCATTATTCTTTTTCATGTATTTTATAACGTTCATATCAAATTTATGATCTAACACTAACCAAGTTCCAATTCCTGCAATAAATATACCTCCGATTAGAATTTTAAGTTTGTTCTCCATAATTTTTTCTTTTAAACTTTTCTTTTTCATAATACAACACTCCTTAAAAAATAAATAATTTGTATATCACGATAGCGAATCATCTCTCCATACATTACTGTATCCCTCCGTCAATTCGGTGGCAAATATAAGCTATTCATTATATAACATGTAAAATATGCGCACAAAAAGAAAGAGCCCTTGTAAGGCTCGATCTTTATTTAGTTAAACGATTTATTACTGCTGTCAATAAACACCCTAAAGCTAACCCAACTCCAGTCATTATCATTGTATCTGTTCGACCTTGTAAGTAACCGTCAAGATATGCATTTTCGCTATCAAATTTTTCCTCTATAGAATAATCTAATTTATCTAAAGAGTCACTCATAGCTTCTACGCTATCAATAGATTCACTTTTAACGCTTTCTAGATAATTTTCTCTAACTTCCTTCATGTGTTCGCTTTCTTTGTAATTCATATTAAACATAATTTATCACTCTCCTCATAAGAGTAGTTGTAAAATATGCGGAGTTTATCTCTCTTTTATAACAATCTTTCCATTAACAGAACTTCTAGATCCAGTACAATGCTTCAAATTGTTCATCATCAATTCGAATCTATACTTCTCATTACATTCACTATACCTGCCTTCTGGTAATAAACTTAAGAACATATCTTTTGGTCTAGCATGTACTTTATTGTCATATAAAGATCTATAAACAATATAATTTACAGGTTTCTTTATCTCATTACAGCAGTCAATCAAATATACTTTGCCATTAATCTTTATTAATGCTAATTCATTCTTAGTCTCAGTTTCTGTAACTTTAAATAATACTTCATAATTATAGTGATGAAAAGATATAAAGTTCTGTAATTGTTTATCAGTTATCAATTTAGTATCTGCTAAAGTTACATAAATATAGTTGTTCCATTCTCCTTTCTTTGTATGTTTAAAATGTCTGTAGATACCAGGAACACATACCTCTCTTTTATTCTTGTATTTCATAATAATCAACACCTTTCTTAAATATAAAAAGAAAGAGCCCTTGTAGAATAAGACTCAATCTTTTATGACACTCTTGCTTAAATTTAATTATTCAATTTTAAAAACAACATATGAATATTGCGATAGCTAATGCAGCTCCGCAACAAAACATACAACATGCATCATTCATAAATATAACCTCCCTAAATCAAACCTTTAATAATAAACCATATTAATGTTATTACAAATATGATTACTGGTAAGTAGAATATTGCTAAAACATATACCATAATTACACCCCAATATTTACGCATAACATATCAGTACAAACAGAAATATAAGTACTGCTACATAAAATATAGTTATTGGATTATCCACGATTATCACCTCTCTCATACAACAAAAGTAATATAGCCAATCTAAATGAAAAGTCACACAACATTAAATATTCAAAATCAGTCACAAATATAATCTACTTTCTAAGATACTTAACTAAGCAGCAAATTATTAATACAGATATTATGAAACCCATAAATATCGCCTCCTAAATTATAGTCCTACTGGAATATTTTTCCAATGAGATACTCTTAATGCTATGTTTTTAACATTAACCTCACCATTCTGTCCAAATATAATCCAGTCTTTACCTGTAAACTTTCCTATTTGATTCTTACATTCTGTTCCATCTTCTGATTTAATTCTTACAGCTACACACTCATTTACTTTAGGTTTTCTACCTGAAGCATTAATCCAAATATCACTACCAATCATTCTAACATCCTCCTAATAATGTACTTTTGAAATATGAAGTAAAGCAATCTTTTCACAGTCTTTCGAAATATGAACTATAACTTCTTTAAGCATCTTCGACTTCATAACTTCAATCTTTCCTTCTTTATAACAATCCAATCCTTTTAATTGATCATAAATAGCATGATAAGTTTCTTCGTATTCTTTTTGATCGAAGCAAGATATAATTACTTTCCTACGTAGCTTATCTTTAAACATTATTTATCACATCCTTCCACTACTGGAATTTCACCATAAACTAAATGTGCATTACCGTTTGAGAATACAACATCCCCATCAATGTCTATTCCTGATTTACTAGCCTCTTCTAAAATTTTGTTTATTTCTTCAATATTCATAATCTAATCGCCTTCCTTAAAT
>JAQXTC010000046.1 GCA_029219285.1 Clostridiaceae bacterium | reverse complement strand
TCCTAAAAGAAGATAAACATTTTTATATTTAAAATACTTTTCTACATTCCTTCTTAAGGCTTGTATTCCTTGAATATTATGTGCTCCATCTATAACAACTAATGGCTTTCTATTCATTACTTCAAGCCTTCCAATCCATTTAACCTTAGAAATAGATTCTATAATCTCTTGATGATTAAATTCTACATTTTCAATTTCACAAATTATTTTAAAGGCTTTAAGTGCTGTTAAAAAATTATTAATTTGATGTTCTCCAAGTAAAGGTAAGTTTACATAAAAACTTTCATTGTCCATCTTTACCTTTAGCTTTTGATATATTCTATCTAATTCAACTGTCTCTATAAATTCTGCACTTATATCTATAATTTCATATAATTTTGAATTCATTTCGTTGGCCTTATCTTTTAGCACTTCATACGCATCTTGTTTTTGAGGATATATAACAACTGGTATATTACCTTTTATAATTCCAGCTTTTTCAGCAGCTATTTCAGCTATTGTTGTTCCTAAAAGATTAGTATGATCAAGGCTTATAGAAGCTATTACAGACAAAATAGGCGTAATTACATTGGTAGAATCAAGTCTTCCTCCAAGTCCTACTTCTATTACACCATAATCTACCTTTTCTTCTGAAAAATATAAAAGCATTAAGGCAGTTATTATTTCAAATTCAGTAGGATGATTTAATCCTTCTTCAATTACCTTATCTACTACTTCTCTTATTTTTTTTACAAGAGCAGCTAATCTGTTTTTAGGAATATTTACACCATTTATTTGTATTCTCTCTTCAAATTCTTCTAAAAAAGGAGAAGTATACATTCCAACTTTATAACCTTTGCCTATTAACATTTCTGTAATCATTGCTGTAATAGAACCCTTACCATTAGTTCCTGCAATATGTATTAATTTTAACTTCTTATGTGGATTACCTAGGAGTTCTAATAATCTTTGGGTTCTTTCCAATCCGTAATTAGAACCAAAGTTACCAACTTCATGTATGTATTCCATCGCTTCATTATAATTCACTTATATCACCTTATCCTATTTTACCAATATTACTTAGCTATATTATAATTATAAATAATTAACTAAGCAAATCATCATACTTTTCTATCTTTTTTCAACAGGTGCAACTTTTCTATTAACTTATACGTCTAATGTATGAAATAACTAATCCGGATTAATTTTAGGAGGGTAATAATGCAAACAACAATAACAAATATTGCTTTTACAGAAAAGAACATAACTATTAAAAAAGCAATTAAAGGTAGTAAAACTTCATTTAAAGAAGTTGTTACAGAATATGAAAGTTATCTTTATAAGACTGCTTTCCTTTATGTAAAAAAACGAACAGGATGCAATTGAACTCTATCAAAATACTATATATAAAGCTTTTATTAATATACACAAGTTAAAGAATCCAGAATTTTTCAAAACATGGATAACTAAAATTCTTATTAACAATGCAAATGATATGTTAAAAGATAAAAGTCAAAAAATATCTATTGATAATAATGATATTTATACTATAGAAGAAAATGATTTAGATATTGAAAAGAAACTTGATTTATATAATGCAATTGATTGTTTACCAGTTGATAAAAAAACTATCATAATTCTAAAATATTTTCATGGTTTTTCTATTAAAGAAATGTCATTAATGCTAAACATGTCTGAGAACACAATTAAATCGCACATACGAAGATCTAAACAACAATTGTATAAGATTTTAAAGGAGGATATTTGTAATGAATAAATATGATATGATTAAAATACCTAATAATTTGGATGAGATAACTGATAAGACTATTAATAAAGCTAGCCTTCATTTAAAAAAGCGAAAAGCAAATTATAAAATCATAAAAATAGCTGCAGCAGTAGTTTTATTATCAACTATAGGACTAGGAATAAGTAATCCCGTAACTGCATCATCAATTCCAATTTTAGGCGATATTTTTGAGTACCTTCATTCTTCAGCTGATTCTAAATCTACTTACCAATCTGGTGATGAATATAAAAATTGTAAAACTTTAAATACAGTAGCTAGAGATAATGGCATAACAATCACACTGTCTCAAGTATCATGCGACGGAAATAAAGCCTCAGTATCTTATCTTATCGAAGGGGATAATCCTTTACGTAATCCAAATGCAGAAGGTTTTAGTTTATATCCTGAAATCAAATTAAATAATATAAATACTAGATTAGAAGTTAGTTCAATAGAAGGAAATTATCTTAATGAAAATACCTTTGCAGGAATGCAAACAATTGATTTGTCTCAAATAGATAAGGATAATTTAGATTTAGATAAACCACTTTACTTTTCTCTCAAAATATCTGAGGTAATATTTGCTTCTTCTGATGAAAATGAACCTTACACTAAAATATATGGTGCATGGAATTTTAATTTTGAAACTATGATTGATACTAGTAATAATATTGATCTTAAGCCTAATCTAACAAATAATAGTTGCACTTTAAAAGAAGTATTAGTAACACCATCTAGTACAAAAATAATTTATGAAAGTTCTGCAAAATTGCCAAGTGGTGCTATAATTGACGTTATTGACAATAATAATAATCATTTGTATTTTGATGAAGGTCATGAATTAGAGTCTAACGGAGTTACTACTTATACTTGGAGCTTTCCAAAGGTTGATGAAAATGCAACTTGTTTAAGAATTGTGATTTTTGATAAAAATACTGAAAATAATGATATAATCTCTGACTTTAATATAAACATAAAATAAATTTAAATATAATTTGACATTTTGTCCCATTAGGTATAATATTATTGTTAAATTAGTAATTGTAAATATATTCTATGATAAGGAAGAGTAATATAAACTAATAATTTCAGAGAGCTGATAATTGGTGTAATTCAGTATTATTATTTATATGAAAATCACCTTTGAGAATTTCTGCCGAAAAAACTATACTGTAAGCAGAAACGATTAACATACGTTATAATGTTTCATATTGTTTGATATGAATAAAGTGGCTTATATTTTTAGCAATAAGAGTGGTACCGCAGATGATTTAATCCTTTGTCTCTTGGTTTTTAAGAGATAAAGGATTTTTTTATTATACAATATATATTAAGGGGGTTCTAAAATGAAATTTTTAGAAAAATTAAGTAGTTTCGTAGGAAAATATATGGCTGTATTTGTTATTCTAATTGCAGCTCTTGCCTTGTTTATTCCAAATTCAGTATCATGGATAAAGACAAGCTATGTAAATACATTATTAGGGGTAGTAATGTTTGGCATGGGGCTTACACTAAAATTAGGTGATTTTAAAATAGTCTTTAGCCGTCCTAAAGACGTAATTATTGGATGTTTAGCTCAATTTACTATTATGCCTCTATTGGCTTATCTTTTGAGTAAAGCTTTCAATCTTCCTGTAGAATTAGCAGTTGGGGTTATTCTAGTAGGAACTTGTCCTGGAGGTACTTCTTCTAATGTTATGACTTATTTATCAAAAGGTGATGTGGCTTTATCTGTAGGAATGACTGCTGTATCAACTGTTCTTGCACCTTTTTTAACACCACTTTTAACTTATTTACTTGCAGGTGAAAGTGTTGATGTAAATATGCAAAGTATGTTTTTATCTATAATACAAGTTGTAATTATACCAATAATCTTAGGATTTATAATAAATAAATTATTTTCAAGTTTTACAAAACAGCTTGTTAAAGTATTACCACTAGTTTCTGTAACAGCTATAGTTGCAATTGTTGCTGCTGTAGTATCTGCAAATTCTTCAAAAATATTAACATGTGGTTTTTTAATTATTGCTGTAGTTGTATGCCATAATGTAATTGGTTATTTATTAGGATATGCCATTGGTAAAGTACTTAAACTAGATACTACTAAATGTAGAGCAATATCTATTGAAGTGGGAATGCAAAATTCTGGTCTTGCAACATCTTTAGCTACAGTTCACTTTGCTCAATATCCACTAGCTACAATACCAGGCGCAGTATTTAGTGTTTGGCATAATATTTCTGGAGCTATAATTGCTAATATTTATTCTCATTCAGCTAAATAGAAATTATATTAATAAAAAATGAGGATTCTTAATTTGGTTCATCCCTTGTCAAATATACAAGGGATGAATCAATTCGAATCCTCATTTTCTTATCTAAATTTTATCCTATTACTAACTTCTAAATATTACTTCTTCTTTAGAGAACATACATTTAGCAGCTAAAGTTACTACTCCCACATATACTAAATGCCATACTAAAACTATAACAATATGACTTATATTATAAATTCCAAAGAAGAATTCTTTTATAAGTACAGCAGCATTCATTACTGGTACATGGAATAGTATCTCATTTAGTGATTTAACATCCATATACATAGGTATAAAGGCTAAGATCATCATTGGCATCATAAGTCCTGATAGATAAGTATTAGCTTCTTTAGTAGATCTTGCATAAATACTTATACCTATTTGCATAGTCGCAACAGTTATTATCATGAATAATGCAAGTACCATTGTTAATGCAATAGATTTGCCACTAATACTTAATGCTACATTTTCTCCACTAAGAGTAGCTGCATAATCCTTAAATGATATAATTAAAGATATCATACTTGCTGTAAGTGCTATAGCTGAAATAACAGATATGCTTAATATCTTTCCCCATAAAATAGAACTTCTATTTGCTGAAGTAGAAAGTAGTGGTTCAAAAGTTCCCCTTTCCTTTTCTCCAGCTCCAATATCTGAAGCTAGTCCCATTGTTGGTGCAAGAAGCATAATAACTAACATAGCTGGTAACATTCCCATAAGCATACTAGCAACTGGGTTCATTTCACCATCATCACTCACACCAGATTTTTCTTCTACACTAATTGGTGTTATTATACTAGAATCAACCCCTATTGAAGTTAATCTACCTTCAACAATTATTTTACTATATTGTTCAACTAAAGTTTTAACCATACTTGAAGCAATTGTCGACTTATTTGATTGATCATCAATTAATAATTCCAAATTTACTTGTTGATTATTTTTTATTGATTCATCCATTTTCTCAGGAATGTTAACTATAACTTGAATGTCCCCATCTTTTAAAGCCTTCTTAGGATCTTCAATTTTATCTTCTATTGTAATATTATCTTGTTCCTTTAATAAGTTAACAAGATTTGAATCTGTATTACCTTCAACAACTAACTTTATCTCTTTTTCTGCATCCTTTTTAGAACTATCCATGGCATATCCCATAACCTTAAACATTATTGGATAAATAAGAATAGGTAGTATTATGGTAAACGCTAAAGTCTTCTTATCTCTCAAAATATCAGTAAGTTCTTTCTTAAATACAGTCCATAAATTATTCATTGTTTTCACCTCCAATTAAAGAAACAAAAACTTCTTCTAAGTCATCATTATTATATTTTTTCTTTAATTCATCAACAGTAGCATTTTCTAATAGCTTACCTTTATGAATAATTACTACTCTATCACATAACTTTTCCACTTCAGTCATGGAATGACTTGAAAACAATATTGTTTTATTTTGATTTTTACAATGTCTTATAAAATCATGTACTATTCTAGTAGCAGTTACATCAAGGCCTGTACAAGGTTCGTCAAAAAGCATCACTGAAGGATTATGTACTATAGAACGTGCTATAGAAATCTTTTGCTTCATACCTCTTGAAAACTTTCCAACCCTTTTGTTAATATATTCTGCCATACTAAACTCTCTTGACAATTCATCAATTCTTTTATCTGCTTCTTCCTTAGTCATACCAAAAAGATTAGCAAAATATCTTATATTTTCTTCTCCGCTTAATCTGTCGTATAATCCAACATCCCCACCAAAAAGTATTCCTATTTCTTTTCTAACCTTTTCTGGTTCATTTCCTGCATCAATATTATTTACTTTTACTTCCCCAGCTGTTATCTTTAGCATTGTTGAAATCATTCTTAACGTAGTAGTTTTTCCTGCACCATTTTCCCCAAGAAGTCCAACAACTTCACCTTCATTTACAGTAAAGGATAAGTTATCTACTACAGTTACGTCTTTAAATCTTTTTGTTAAACTTTTAACTTCTAACAATGTTGTCCCTCCTATCTCCTTACATTTCCTTAACATAATACTATAAAAACCCTTTAATTGAAATATCTTTCCAATAATTTATGATTAATTTAATATTAGTTAAGTTTTCTTAATAATTAAGTTTATTTATGTTATAAAAAAATACTATACCAACAAGAAAATTCTTGTTAGTATAGTGTTTTAATTTTTTAATAACATTTTGACTAATTTAATGCTTTTACTCTAGCTTCTACAGCTTCAAGCATTTCCACATATTTAACTCTTTTAGCTTTTTCACCATCTACTACTGCTTGAGGTGCTTTAGCTACAAAGCCTTGATTACTTAACTTTTTATCTATTCTTTCTATTTCACCTTGAAGTTTTTTAACTTCTTTAGCTAATCTTTCAAGTTCCTTTTCTCTATCTACAAGATCTAGAAGAGGCATAAATAACTCTCCACCTTTAACAATTAAAGCTACTGCATTTGGATCAACAGTTTCTTTGTCATTTATAAATTCTACTTCAGATGCAGAAGCTAACTTTTCAATATAACTAGTTCCTGCATTAAATGCTTCTTTAGCTTCTTCTGAAATATAGCAAATAACCTTAGCTTTTCTTGATGGTGGTACATTCATTTCAGCTCTTACATTTCTTAATCCCTTAATAGCTTCAATAACGTATGCCATATCTTCTTCAGCTTTTTTATTAGCTAAAGCATCATCATACTTTGGCCATTCCTTATTAACAATTGTATCTTCACCAGTTAAATGTGTATATATTTCTTCAGTTATAAATGGCATTGCAGGATGTAGAAGTTTTAAACCTGTTATAAGTACAGTATTTAATACATTATATACTATACCCTTTGCCTTTTCATCTTCACCATAGAATACTGGTTTTACAAGTTCTATATACCAGTCACAGAATTCTGTCCACATGAAGTCATAAACTTTAGACATAGCAATTCCAAGTTCAAATTTATCCATGTTTTCTGTAACTTCTTTAACAAGTGTATTCATCTTTGATAATATCCATTTATCTGCTAATGAGTACTCTGTGCAATCTTTGTACTTATTCATAATATCCCTATCAAGATTCATCATTACAAATCTTGAAGCATTCCAAATCTTATTAGCAAAGTTTCTAGAAGCTTCTACTCTTTCTGGATAGTATCTCATATCATTTCCTGGAGCATTACCTGTAGCTATCATAAATCTTAATGCATCAGCACCATACTCTTCTATTACATCAAGTGGATTAACACCATTTCCTAATGATTTACTCATCTTTCTACCTTGTGAATCTCTTATAAGTCCATGAATAAGAACTGTATCAAATGGTACTTCTCCCATATTATGAAGACCTGAGAATATCATTCTAGCAACCCAGAAGAATATAATATCATGTCCTGTAACTAATGTACTTGTTGGATAGAAGTATTTTAAATCTTCTGTTTCATTTGGCCAACCAAGTGTTGAGAAAGGCCATAATGCAGATGAGAACCATGTATCTAATACATCTTCATCTTGCTTAATGTTTGTACTTCCACATTTTGAGCACTTGCATGGAGTTTCTTCTAATACCATCATTTCACCACAATCTTGGCAATAATAAACTGGTATTCTATGTCCCCACCATAACTGTCTTGAAATACACCAATCTTGAATGTTTTCCATCCAGTTGAAATATATCTTATCGAATCTTTCAGGTACAAACTTAATTTTCTTTTCTCTAACCGCTTCTATAGCTGGAGCAGCCAAAGTTTTCATTTTAACATACCATTGTTTAGAAATAATAGGTTCTACAGTAGTTCCACATCTATCATGTGTTCCTACATTATGAGTATGAGGTACAACCTTTACTAATTGACCTGCTGCTTCAAGATCTTTAACTATAGCTTTTCTAGCTTCGTATCTATCTAAACCTTGATATTTGCCGCCTTTTTCATTAATGATTCCCTTATCATCCATAACTCTTATTATTTCAAGATTATGTCTCTTACCTACTTCAAAGTCATTAGGATCATGTGCTGGAGTCATCTTAACAGCACCAGTACCAAATTCTAAATCTACATATTCATCACCAACTATAGGAATTTCTCTTCCTACTAGTGGTAAAATAACTGTTTTTCCTATTAGATGTTTGTATCTATCATCATTAGGATTAACAGCAACACCACTATCTCCAAGTAATGTTTCTGGTCTTGTTGTAGCAATTTCTAAATTTCCTGATCCATCAGCTAATGGATAGTTAATATGCCAGAAAGAACCTTCTTGTTCTTCATATTCTATTTCAGCATCTGATAAGGCTGTTTGACAATGAGGACACCAGTTAGTTATTCTATTTCCTTGGTATATTAAGCCTTCATTATAAAGCTTAACAAATACATGTTTAACTGCTGCACTTAAGTTTTCATCCATAGTAAATGCTTCTCTTGTAAAGTCCGCAGATACACCAGTTTTCTTGAATTGATTTCTTATTCTTGCTCTATAATCATCTGTCCATTCCCATACTTTTTCAAGAAATGCTTCTCTTCCTATCTTCTTTTTATCTATTCCTTTTTTAGCAAGTTCATTAGCCACTTTAACTTCTGTTGCTATAGAAGCATGGTCTTCACCAGGAAGCATTAATGCACAGTATCCTTGCATTCTCTTATATCTTATAAGCATATCTTGTAAAGTTATATCAAATGCATGCCCTAAATGTAACTGCCCAGTTATATTTGGTGGTGGCATTATAATTGTATAAGGTTTTTTAGATTTATCCACCTTCGGTGTGAAATATTTTTTCTCTTCCCAATTTTTATAAATTCTATCTTCAAATTCTTTTGGGTCATATGTAGTTGGTAAAACTTTTTTTTGTTCCATTGTTCTCCTCCTAAAATTTATTATCATAGAAAATAAAAAAAGTCTTCATCCACAAAAGGACGAAGACTCGCGTTACCACCTTTATTCCTACTCAAGCTTAATAAAGCTATTTATAGGCTCTTAAAATTTTAACGATTTAGACAAACCGTCTTTAGTTACTTATATTTCACTAAAGAAGCTCAAAAGCTACCTTCAAAGTTTTCCGTATAAGGACTTTCAGCAAATATCCTCTCTCTTATAATACTTCTAAACTTTTACTCCTCTTTATCATTGCTGTTTAAGTTTTTAATTTATTCTCATAATATCGTAATTTTTTTTATTTGTCAAATTTAATTTATTAGCTAATTGGTGTTTTAATTAAATCATTGTCCTGTTTAGATATAAATCCATCAGCATAATATTGAACAAATTCACCTTTATACTTAAATTCTTTTTCAGTATCAACATTAAGTACCAATTTTTCATTACTATAATTCACATATACGTTACCTCTTTTAGTAACCTTAATATCTGATTTTAATACTGGCGCTTTTAATGAAATTGTATTCCATTCTCCAGTTGAATCTAATTGCTTATAAAACATTTTGGTAATTTTACCATTCTCCTCATTACCTATATATATGTAATTTGTTTTATCCTTCAAACTACTTCCTAGTATTCTAGGATTAACACCTTTTGGTATCGGTATATCATTTCCATCTAAAATAGTAATTCCACCAGATAAAGTCATTATACATTTTCCTAAATTGGTTGGAAGTTCAATGTCTCCAATTTCCTTATTTTTTCTTACTTTCTTAAGCTTATTCATTGTATCACACATATATAAATCCGAATTACCATTGCTTTTATTCACTTTTATATACATAACTGCTGATGCTGTTGAAAAAGTAAAATCTCCAATCATATCATTTTTATTTTCTATAGCTATTTTCACATCATTCTTATCGAAATCTATTAGATCCTTAAACTCTTTTTCCTTTGCATCATACAATGTTGCCTTGAAGTAATTTCCGTCTTCTTCTGAAACTTTCTTTATAATGTACATCTTGCTTCCATCAGTCCATTTATAGCTCACTACTTGTCCTTCAAGTTTACTAGATAAATCATTTATACTATCATCTTCACTATTATATACCAATAAATTATCTCCTTTATTGTATGCTACATACAACCCATCTGTAGATACATTGATATTTTCGGCATTATCCTTTAATGTGATAGTTTCATTTTCTTCTTCATCATTCTCTTCTACTTCAACCGCTTCAATGTTATCATCTCTAGAAATATATATATTCTCAACATATAAAAAAGCTAGTTGTTGTAAGAATATAGTTACTATCGTACATATTAATATTAATTTAAACTTTTTCATAAGTCCCCCTTATCTTGTTAACCCTCAACATAATATGCCGTAGCAACAGTTCTTTCTCCAGTCCATGAATTTGGCGAGTTTATCACCTTTCCTTTATAATACATTGTTGATGAATATCCACCATCAAGTGCCCCTGCATTTTCAACACCATGCTTAAGCATAATTTCCTGTATATCATATCTTGTTGAACCAGGCTTTGCGATAGTTCTTCCATCAGTAACCAAAAATACTATTGTACCATCAGCCTTTTGTCCTATAGCAGTCCTTGGATTATAGCCACCTTCGTACTTATCTGTTATCTGTCTTTCTCCACTAATAATAAAAGGTGCTTCTTCTTTAGTAAAACACATTGCCTCCTTAACTCCTTTTTCTTGAAGCTGTTTCAATGTATAACTTCCTACTATTAGTTTTCCTTCATCGGTTATAGCTGTAACATTTTGTAAGCTATCCTCACCACAATCATTATAAATAACCTTTCCATCGCTCACAACAAATCCTGAAGGCGTTGCACCTGTACCAGCCCATTCAACTCCATCTGTAGAACTGCCAGCAAATGCCCCACCATTAATTGCTGCAATAGCATTGTTATTCTTTGCCATCTCACTTGTCTTTTCGCCAACAACACCTAATTCATTGGTCATTGCTACTTTAACACTTAATGGATTCTTAATTTCAAGAAGATATCCATCATATTTACTATTTGTTATATTAAATCTCTTGATATCATTTCCACTAGTACACTTAACTTCAATTTTTCCTAGATCCTGCTCTGCAGTTGATTCATTTTCAATTTCTTTATCCTCTATACCTTGCATTTCTTTCAATGTATCTTCCGATAAATAGTCCGTTAATAAATAGGCATGTCTTGTTGCCAATAATGTAGATATAAACATTTTTCTTGTTTTCGAATACGGACCTACTAATAAAACTATTGGTGTTGTTATAACTAATAATGTTATTACATATACTAATGTTAATATCGATGTTTTAATCTTTTTATTTCTTGCTTTTTTATTTTTCTTTAATTTCTTTTCATTTGATACTTTCCCCATCTCACCCTCCTAGATTAGTGTATAGTAATATCTTAATGCAATTTTGCTTTAAAGATATTACAAACATATTAATTATTAATTAATGGATTGATATCCACCTTATCCCATATTAATTATAAGTTATCTATTTATTCTCGTCAAAAAAAGTGATATCAATTAAAAACCAATATCACTTTTTATATTTATTTCTTATTAACTTTATTAACTTCTTTTATCTTATTAAGTTTATATCCGGAAGTAGTCTTTTTTATAATATGTATATCTCTAAAATAAAGATCTGACGATTCATTCTTATTTCCATAATTAATATGGTATCCTGCGTATATAGTTACTTCATAAGAATTATCATCTATTTGTTTTATATCCTCCACTTCAAACTCAAGTAAGCTTTCAGTAATATCCTGCTTCTTATAACTTTCCAGTAAATCAGAAAATTCCTTATCCATAGTACCTGAATGATCTAATAAATCAATGACATAGGATATATCTTTAGTATTTACTGCTTTAATAAAGGCAGTTTGATATTTATTAACAAAATTCTTTATCTCTTTTTCAGAATTTGACGAACTTTTTATGTTGTTACTATTATCTGATTTAACTATACTTTTCCTAGATTTTTTTTCAACTTTATAACTATCTTTCACTTCAACTTCTCTATTGTCTGCTAAATATGAAATAACAAAATTTACACTATCATCATTTTCCTCATTATTTGTTTTGTAAGATAATATATACTCTCCGCTTTCCGAAGATTTCTTAACTGATACATTTTTTTGAATAGTATCCCCTTCTTTTATAGTTAAATTTTGAGACACTATATCTTTATTATAATCAGAAGCCTTAATTGTTATCTCAATATTAGGATAATTCTCAGTATTAGTATTTAAAACTTCTATTTTTCTTGAATTAATTTTATCAGTTGTTACTTTATAATAAATTCCTATACTAATTAATACTGCAGCAATAATAAAAATAATTGCAAATATAAAAAACTTATTACTTTTTTTCTTTCTTGTTTTTTCCTTGATTTTCAATCCTACTTCTGTTTGTTTGTTTAATTCATTATCATCTTTAACTTTATATCCACATTTGGAACAAAATTTTTGATTATCTTGTAATTCAGAACTACAGTTAATGCAATATTTCATTTTCTCACCGCCATTTTAAACAAATGATATTTTATATCTAAAATAATCCGTTTATTATGCTAAAAGCTGAATTCTTTGCTTTACCAATATTTTGCATTACATTTAATACAGTTTCTTTCGTCTGATATTGTACTACAAAGAAACTTATAATTAATATAGCAGCAAAATATATTAGCATTATTACAAAAACTTTATTTTCATTTTCTTCTGAATATTTTTTAATTCCATTAAATAAAGTAATAGCACCTGCAAGATAACCTACAACAATAAATACAATTCCAAGTCCAAAACTTAAATATGTTATAATAGCTCCTACTACCATTCCAAGAACAACTGGTATATATGACATTGTTGAAATAAAGAATATATCTTTTATTAACATTTTATTCTTAAAAATTGTTGCATTTAAAATTAAAATTATTAATGTTGTTGCTCCTATAAAGATAGCAGCGTATAAAATTCCAAATAAAAATATTTGTCCCCTATCTATTATTGTATTTAAAACTGTTTGCATGCCATTCACATCGCCCCTTGCATTATATGATGAAGTGCCAGCAGTAAATACATTTGCCATATTATTTACACTTCTCATAATTGAAGATATGATTGCTGATCTTTCTATTAGATTTATAATTCCATTAAATATTGCTAATACAATTAACATTATTACGGATTCCTTTAACAAATCTTGGCCTTTAAATTCCTCAAAAAACTTTAATGGATTTTTAAAATAAATTTTTAATATTTTCCCTATTTTAAATGTATTTTCCGAAACAACTTTATTAAAATTATTTACTGTTGTATTCATACTTCCATTGACATTGTTATTATTCAAATTCCCACTTAAATTTGAATCTATCCCTTCATTACCTCCATTAGTAGGTTGTCCACAATATCCGCAAAATACGTCTTCATCCTTTACTTCTTTCCCACAATTAATACAAAACATTACTATTCCTCCTTATTTTCGATAATTTATTATATCAAAATCGCATAATTTATTCAAATATTACTAAATTATATTATATTTTCGAAAACAAAAAAGTGTTGATTCTTTGAATCAACACTTTTAACTTATTCGCACAAATATTAACGATCTAATGTAATAACAGCATTATCACTTTCTATTTCTTTATCTCCAGGGAGTTCTAATGTCTTCTCTTCCAGTTTATTGAATGCTACTGATAACATCAATTTAATTCTATTTATTTGATTAACATGAGATGCGCCTGGATCATAATCAACTGCAACAATGTTCGCTTTAGGATATTTTTCTTTTAGAACCTTTATCATTCCTTTACCTGTTACATGATTAGGAAGACATGCAAATGGCTGCATACATATTATATTATCTGCACCACTTTCTATAAGTTCTATCATTTCTGCTGTTAAAAACCATCCTTCTCCAGTTTGGTTTCCAAGTGAAAGAATTGGGGATGCCATATCTCCAAGTTCTTTTATATGTTTTGGTGCATGGAACCTCTTTGATGCATTTAACGCTTTTTTCATAGTTTTTCTATAGCTTTCCATATATTTGATAGCTATCATGTTAAGATTTTTTGACATTCTTCCGCCTGCAAGTTTTTCATATTTAAACTTAGCATCGTAAGCTGAATAGAAGAAGAAATCCATTAAATCAGGCATTACAGCTTCTGCTCCCTCTTCTTCAATTGTCTTAACTACATCGTTATTAGCTGTTGGATGGAATTTAACTAATATTTCACCTACAAGACCAACCTTAGGTTTAACAATATCTAATAAATCTAATTCATCAAATTCCTTAATTATTTTTTTAACATTAGAATTAAATTCTCTCTTACTACCATTCTTAACATTTTCTCTAGCTATTTCATTCCATTTTTCATAAAGTTTATTAGCTGACCCTTTAACTTTCTCATAAGGTCTTGTTGCATATAAAACTCTCATAAACAAGTCACCATAGATTAATGCCATAAGACCTCTTTTCACTAAAGGTAACGTTATTTTAAATCCTGGTTGTTTTTCAAGACCAACTGCATTTAATGAAAGTATTGGCACATTTGAAAATCCTGCTTCTTTTAGTGCTTTCTTTATAAATCCAATATAGTTTGTGGCTCTACATCCACCGCCAGTTTGTGAAATAATAACAGATGTATTGTTCAAATCATATTTACCTGACTTCAATGCATGAATCATTTGTCCAACAACAAGAATTGATGGATAACAAGCATCATTGTTTACATATTTTAACCCTTCATCAACTGCCTCTGTATCTATAGATGGTAAAACTACTACATTATATCCACAAGAACTTACTGCATCTTCAACCAAATTAAAGTGAATAGGCGACATTTGTGGTATTAATATTGTATGAGTTTTTCTCATTTCCTTTGTAAACACTGGATTATCATATGATATGTCTTCTTCTACAGGGACATAATTATTTCTTTCTCTTTCCTCAATTGCAGCTTTTAGTGACCTTATTCTTATCTTTGCTGCTCCTAAGTTATTACCCTCATCAATTTTCAAACATGTATATATCTTCCCTTTAGATGCCATTATATCTGCAACTTGATCTGTTGTTACCGCATCAAGTCCACATCCAAAGGAATTAAGTTGAATAAGTTCTAAATTACTTTGTTTTGAAACAAAAGCTGCTGCTCTATATAATCTTGAGTGATACATCCATTGATCTACAACTCTAAGTGAAGTATCTAGCTCCCCTAAGTAAGCAATACTATCTTCTGTTAATACTGCCATATCAAATGAAGTAATTATATCTGGAATACCATGGTTTATTTCAGGATCAATGTGATATGGTCTACCTGCTAGTACAATTCCCTTCTTACCAGTCTTATTTAGATATTCTAGAACTTCTTTGCCCTTATTTCTTAAATCTTTATCAAAAGAAGCTCTTTCATTGTACGCAGCTTCCACTGCTTCTTTAGCTTCACTTCTAGTAACATTAAAATCTTTAAATTCTTCCTCTATTCTCTTAACTAGTGCATCTTTATCTGCTAATGAAAAGAAAGGTTGTATGAATTTAATATTTTTTTCTTTTAAAACATCCATATTATTTCTAATTACTTCCGGATAAGAAGTTACCATTGGACAATTATAATGATTGTTTGCATCATTAAATTCTATTCTTTCATAAGGAATACATGGATAAAATATTGTTTTTATTCCTCTATTTATTAAAGCCATTATATGACCATGAGAAATCTTAGCTGGATAACAAGCTGATTCTGATGGTATTGTTTCTATTCCTAATTCATATATTTTTTTACTTGAAATTGGCGAAAGTTCAACCCTAAATCCAAGCTTAGTTAATAAAGTAAACCAGAATGGATAATTTTCATACATATTTAATACCCTTGGAATACCTATAACTCCCCTTTTGGCTTCTTCCTTCTTTAATGGTTTATAACCAAAAGTTCTTTGAAGCTTGTACTTATAAAGATTTGGCACTTCATTTTTTATCTTATCAATACCTAATCCTCTTTCACATCTATTTCCTGAAATAAATTCTTCTTCTGTTGAGAATTTATTTATTGTTAATAAACAGTTATTTCCGCACTTGCCACATCTTCTAAAATCAGATGTCATTGTAAAACTATCAATTTTATCTCTAGCAATTAATGAAGATTTATTTCCTTCAACATATCTTTCTTTAGCAATCAAGGCTGCACCAAAAGCACCCATAAGTCCAGCAATATCTGGTCTTACAGCTTCTCTTTTAGATATAAGTTCAAAACTTCTAAGTACAGCTTCATTATAGAATGTACCTCCTTGAACTATTATCTTTTTCCCCATCGCCTTAGGTTCTCTTATTTTTATAACCTTAAATAAAGCATTTTTGATTACTGAATATGAAAGTCCTGCTGATATATCCGAAACTTCAGCGCCTTCTTTTTGCGCTTGTTTTACTCTCGAATTCATAAATACAGTACATCTTGAACCCAAATCAACTGGCGCCTTAGAGGTTAGTGCTTCTTTGGAAAAACTAGCAACACTCATATCTAATGATTTAGCAAAAGTTTCTAAAAATGATCCACATCCTGAAGAACAAGCTTCATTTAAAAGTATTGAATCAATAACTCCATTCTTCACTCTTAAACATTTCATATCTTGTCCACCAATATCTAATATAAAGTCAACACCAGGTAAAAAATACTCAGCAGCCTTGTAATGGGCAATAGTTTCAATTTCGCCTAGGTCCACATGTAATGCTGCTTTAATTAAGGCTTCTCCATATCCTGTAACTGTTGAATTTACTATTTCTACTCCCTCAGGCATCTTAGAAAATAAATCTTTCATTATGAAAATAACTCTGTTTAATGGACTTCCTTCATTACTGCCATAAAAATCATATAATATGCTTCCATCCTCGCCAATTAATACAACTTTTGTTGTTGTAGAACCTGCGTCAATCCCTAGATAAGCCTTACCTTTATAAGATGCTAAATCTCTTCTTCTAGCCTTTGCCTTAGCATGTCTTTCAGCAAATTCTTTATATTCTTCTTCATTTTTAAATAATGGTTCAAGTCTATCTACATTATCATCTTCAACACCATGAATTTTTTCAACTTTTGATACTAAATCTTTAAATGAAACAATTTCATATTTTCTAGATAATATTGCTGCACCATATGCAACAAATAATTGTGAATTATCAGGAAAAATTATATCTTCATCTGTTAGTTCTAATGTATCAATAAATCTTTGTCTTAATTCCGACAAGAAATATAATGGTCCTCCTAAAAACGCTACTTTCCCTTTTATAGGTTTACCACATGCTAGTCCACTAATTGTTTGATTAACAACAGCTTGAAGTATTGATGCTGCAATATCTTCAACCTTAGCACCTTCATTTATTAATGGTTGCACATCTGTTTTAGCAAATACTCCGCATCTTGATGCTATTGGATAAATTATAGTATGTTTCTTAGCAAGTTCATTAAGACCTTTAGCATCTGTATTTAGTAGTGTTGCCATTTGATCAATAAATGCTCCTGTACCACCTGCACATGAACCATTCATTCTTTGTTCTATACCGCCTTTAAAATAAGTGATTTTAGCATCTTCACCACCAAGTTCTATAGCTACATCTGTTTCAGGAATTAATTCTTCAACAGTTTTTGTACATGCAATAACTTCTTGCACAAAATTTATTCCTAGCCATTTAGATACAGATAATCCACCAGATCCAGTAACACTTATTGTAGTTTCTACTTCACCTACTTTTTCATAAGCTTCTTGTATTAATCCGATTATTGTACTTCTTATGTCTGAAAAATGTCTACGATATTCACTATAAACTATATTCTCATTTTCATCTAATAGCACTACTTTTACTGTAGTTGAACCTACATCAAGGCCCATATTATAATTTTTCATTTTTACACCTACTTAACAAAAATATACCTACTTTACTATTATAACCATCACTGAAGCTTTTTCAAGTTATGCCCTTTTTTTTAAGATTGATTTAAACTTTATGTAATACTGGAATAACTAGTATTTATTTTGTATATAATATAAAAGCTATGTCTATACTTATTATAGATAACAATTGTAGTAACGTCTTAGGAGGTAACATGAACTTTTTTAATGAAGGTAACAAACTCTATAATACGCAAGATTATAAAAGAGCTATAGATTACTATAAAAAAGCTATAGAAACTAAAGATAATGAAGCTTGCTCCTACTACAATGCTGGTGTTTGTTTCATTAAATTAAAGGACTATGATAATGCAATAAAAATGATAAAAAACGCCTTATTATTACATAAGGAAAGTAAATATTATTTTAATTTAGGATATTGTTATGCTATGAAAGATATAACAAACAAAGCACTTATTAATTTTAATATGGCATGGTCATTAAATAATGAAGACATAGATTGCGAAAAAGCTATAAAATTAATTACCACAAGATTTAAAAAGCAATAAAATCTCAAAATATAAGCTATAGCTATTGACATTAGCGAATTAATTGTAAAATTCTTCACGTCAACAGCTATAGCTTTATTATTTAAAATTCTCCTGCCACACTAGTTTGTCTGTGTTCTGAATTAAAGTTACTATTATCAAAGTAATTACCAGCACTATAAAATGTACAATCCAAGTTAACCCATTTACCTTCATCAGCTAAATATACCTGATTCCAAGAATGACTTACAAATTCTTTACCATTATAAGCTTCACCAATTATAACTCTAGTTTTTAATCCAACTGATTTTGCCATAGCAGTATATAAGCATGAATAATCAAAGCATATTCCTCTTTTACTATTAAATGTTGGGATTGCACCGCTTTCATACCCCGTTTGTCCACTTAACACTTTAGTTGCTTTATTATCATCATAAGTGATACTACCACCAACCCATGTGTATAATGCTTTTGCTTTTTCTCTATCTTTAGAATAATTCTTAACTATATCTTTAGCTTTTTTTTCAATACTTGCATTGGATTTAACTCCTTCATCTATAGTTATTCCATTATAATAATATACTTGATTCTCAGTAACATTTTGTAAGAGTCCATTAGATATATTCTTTATTTTATTACTATCCACTAGCTTTTCTACTTTATTATATATATGAAAATTATCAAAAACATCTATTCGTTTATTGCTATCTGCTATGCTGTTATAAAATACAAATGGTATACAAATTAGTACTAATATAATCATACCTCTAACAGCCCCAAAAATCACTGCAAAAACTAAAAGTATAGGTTTATGTTTCTCTCTATAGTCTATAGAATTATGAAAAGCAAAAGAATTAATCAACATAAGAATAGATTCTATTACTAATTTAACTGCAATAAACATAAGAGCAATAATTCCTATATTAACTAATCCTTTATTAACAGTAGTTTGAAAGTATTTATCTATTATTTCATTAGATATTTGATTAAAGTTCTCAAACAATGTTAAAAAAAGAAAAAAAGTTATGATTGTAGAGCACCCTGCAAGTATTGGTTTTATAACTTCCTTTAAGCTTGTAGTTCTTTTTACCATTGATATAGATGATATTATTGATACCCCAATAGCTATAATGTAAATTACTGTTTCTAGATCAATGTTCATACTTTCCTCCTTTTTAAAACTCCGGATCAATTGACACTACTTCTTTTATTACTTCCTTGGTCAAAGAATAATCATATCCCTTTGCCACCAAAAATCTGCATAATTTATTCCAAAGTTTATACTTATCATCTTCTTTTTTAACAAGCATCTTGTATTTTTTCATTGCTAATTCTTTGGCAATGGATTTTTCATCCTCTTTTGAAATATGACTCAATGCTTCTTCTATTTTTTCATTTTCTATGCCTTTTCTTTTCAAAGCATACTTTATCTTATTAGTCCCTTGATTTCTCATTCTATCTTTAGTATACATTTTTACATAAGCTTCATCATTTATAAACTTGTATTCTTTTAGAAATTCTATAACTGGATCTATGGTTTCTTTCTCATATCCTTTTTCAATAAGTCTATCATATATTTCTTTTTCAGTTTTGTAACTTTTTTCAACTATTCTAAGAGCAGTATTTTTACATCTTGATAAATTTTCTTCTCTAGCAATTCTCTTTAATTTTACCTCATCAACCTCTTCATTCACACTTAGATGTTCTTTATAAACAAGTTCTGCATTAACAGCAAAAGAATAAACATTGTCAATATATATATTAACCCTTTCTTTGTTTCTTTTCTGAATTTCTATTTTTGTTATCTTTCCCATTTTTACTCCTTTGAAGATGCTAATATATGAATACTAGGATTTTTTAAAACTAATCTAGATACATCATAAATTCTTCCCTTTTCAAGATTATTTAATCCTTCCATATCCTTTACAAATTCATATATATCTTCACCTTCTAGTTCTTGATGTAGTATATAATTACAAAGTTCTGCTGAATCCTCAAGTGTTGATATCACAGCAGTTTTATGAACTTTTTTCATTACTTCTAAATCCCTATCACCAATAACTACTTTACCTGACACAATTGACTGAAGAGTTTCATTTATAGCTTCAATAGTTTCATTTACATCTTCATTAGATACCGCTGTATAGATATATAAAGTTTTTATATTTTTTGTCATTTCTAACTGTGTATAAATATCGTAAGCTAGTCCTCTTTTTTCTCTTATTTCTCTAAATAATAAGGAATTTGCACTTTCTCCAAGTCTGTGGTTTAAAATTCTAAGTGCAAGTTCATTTTCCTTATCTAAATCATAAAATGTATACAAATAAACTATAGTACTTTGTTCCATATCATTTTTATAGCTTATTTTCTTTATCGGAATATTATTTTCTAGCACTATCTTAGGTTGTTTAACCTTATCTCCAATCCAATTCCCAAATTCTTTTTCAATTAAATCTCTAGCTTCTTCATGTTCCATTGATGATACTATAGTTATTAAAGCATTTTTAGGAGTATAATATTTTTCATAAAAACTTTTTATATCTTTTTGTGTAAAGTTTTTAACTTTATCTTCTATTCCAGTGACATCATATCTTAACGGACTATTCACAAAGGCTATTTCATTAACTTTAGTAAAACTTAAATCTTCTATATCATCCTTACTTGTTCTTATTTCAGCTAAAATAACCCCACGTTCTTTTTCTAACTCTTCTTCATCAAATACTGACGATGTAACCATATCTGAAAGTAATGCAACCGCATTTTTCAATTCTTCACTTAAGCAACTTATTGTATAAACTGTTGCATCATAATCTGTATATGCATTATACTCTCCGCCTAAGGCTTCAAGTTCTTCATTTAATTCTTCATTATTTCTTTTTTTAGTGCCTTTAAAAAGCATGTGTTCTATAAAATGACTTATTCCTTTTTCATCCATACTTTCATACATAGCACCTACTTTAATACCAATATTAATGGATGAAATTTGAGTGTCTTTTTTTATTGTTAAAATTTCCAATCCATTATCTAATTTAAATTTATTCACATCAAAATTAAGCTTAAACATCAAACATCTCCTATTCACATCTGTAACTTTAAATATATCCCTTTTTCTATATAAATACAATATATTATTCTATTCTTCTATTTTATATCCCTTTATTTTTATATATAATGTTAGTATAAATAAAAATTAACCACTTTAAATTTTTATATTACTTAAGGAGATTAAAAATGAAAAAATCAATATTAATTGTAGAAGATGAACTTCGAATACGATTTTTATTACGAGATTACTTTTTAAAAGAAGATTTTATAGTATATGAAGCTGAAAATGGTGAAGAAGCCTTGAAATCTTTCAAAGAAAATAAAATAGATATTATAATCCTAGATATTATGATGCCAATAATGGATGGATTAACTGTGCTTGAAAAAATACGCCAAGTTTCTACTCTTCCAGTAATCCTTTTGACTGCCAAAAGCCAAGAGGATGACAAGCTTGAAGGTTATGAATATGGTGCTGATGATTATATGACAAAACCTTTCAGTCCAAAAGTACTTGTAGCTAAAGTAAAAGCATTATTAAAAAGAACACGTACAGATATTGATTCAAGTCTTCAAGACTTTAATGGTCTTGTTATAAATAAGCTTTCTAAAGAAGTGAAAGTTAATGATAAAATTCTATCCCTTTCTCCAAAAGAATATGATCTACTAATTTATTTAACTTCGAATGAATCCATAGCATTAAGTAGAGATAATATTTTAGATCATGTATGGGGAATGGATTATTATGGAGACATACGAACTGTAGACACAAACGTTAAACGTCTTAGAGAAAAACTAGGTACAAAGGCTTCTTATATTGTTACTGTTAGAGGTAGCGGTTATAAATTCGAGGTGAAATAATGAAAAATTACTTTTCAAAGAAGTTATCTGCAAAGCTATTTGTTATCACATTAAGTTCACTTCTTATTTTGATAGCTATCCTTACAATCTTTCAAGTGTTTTTCTTTCCTTCTTTTTACGTAGAGAAAAAGAAAAATATTTTAAGCAATGCAGTGTATAAATTCAAACAAAATTATTCTTATCAGCTTAATAATACCACCAGCATAAAAAGTGCAATGCTAGATTTTGAAGACACAACAAACTCAAAGATTGCTATATTTTCATTAGATGGCGAGTCTTTGGTTTCATTAGATAAATACGGTGAAAACCCTGATAATGTAAATTCCTTAACCACTTTTTGTCAAGAGATTATTAGTAATGCCGATATTTTGCGCAGTGTATTATCTTCAAGCGATATACGAGTTCAAGAATTCACCATTCAAAATAATAGTAACAATAAAAAAATAGGGGCAGTGTCACCAATGTCAATAAATTCAGCTAATGATGCTCTTGTTATTGTCGTAGCTCCAATTCAGCCTATTGAAGAAGCATCAGAAGTAATGACTGAATTTTTTAGATATTTGTGTATTGGTTTTATATTTGTCTCCATATTTTTATCATTTTTCTATTCAAATTTTATTTCTAAACCACTTATTAAATTAAATAAAGCAGCAATGCAGATGAGTAAAATGAATTTTAAAGAAAAATGTGTCACTGATAGAACTGATGAGATTGGTAGTTTAGCTAATACATTGAACTTCTTATCTTCAAACCTTGATAGTGCTTTAAAAGATTTGCAACTAAAAAACCAAAAATTAAGAGAAGATATAGAAAAAGAACGTAATCTTGAAATAATGCGTAAAGACTTCGTTAATTCTGTAAGTCATGAATTAAAAACACCTATAGGGATAATTGAGGGGTATGCAGAAGGTATTAAAGATGGTATTGTCTCTGATGAAAATGCACATATATATCTTGAAACAATTATTGATGAGTCAAAAAAAATGGCAACTTTAGTGAATAATATGCTTGAATTATCTAAACTAGAATCAGGTGTAATAAAACCTAAATTTGAAGTATTCAATATTAATAGGCTTATTCGAAAAGTAATTAGTAAACATACTTTATCAGCATCTGAAAAAGATTTAACTATAATCTTTAATGAAAATACTGATTATTCATATGTTAAAGCCGATACTTTTCAGATGGAACAAGTTTTCACTAACCTACTTACAAATGCTATTAAGTACACTCCTGAACATAATGATATTATTATTGCTATTGATATCATCCATGAGTTGTATAAAATATCAATTACAAATATGAATGCTCATATTGAAGAAGTAAATTTGGATAAATTATTTGATAAATTCTACAGGGTTGATAAGGCTAGACAAAGAAATACTAACAGTACTGGTTTAGGACTACCTATAGTTAAGAATATACTTGAACTTCATAACTTTAAATATTCTTTAACCAATGTAGAAAATGGAGTTTGCTTCACTTTCTATATACCAAAAGAAAATCAACCTTCAGAATAATAAAAACTCTTTTTTACTACTTTCTACTAAAAAAGCAGGAATTGTTTTTTGGCAATTCCCGCTTTTATTTTCAAAGTTCTGAAAGAGTTTTGTCCTTAACTCTTAATAATTAGCTATTAATTCTTAATTTAAATCATTCCCCCATCAACTCTTAACACTTGCCCCGTAATATAACTTGATTCATCGCTACATAAAAATACAGCAGTTTTTCCTATCTCTGATGGAAGTCCAAAACGTTCCATAGGAATCTCTTCTTCTAATGCCTTCTTATCTTCTTCACTTAAAAATGAATTCATCTTAGTATCTATTACTCCTGGAGCTATTGCATTTACCCTTATATTAGATGGTGCCATTTCCTTAGCTAATGCTTTAGTAAATAAATTTATTCCACCTTTTGATGTGGAATATAAAACTTCACAAGATGCCCCAACTTCTCCCCACATGGAAGATATATTTAAAATAACACCACCTCTTCCAATCATATGTCTAATGACATTTCTACTTAAATATAAAGGACCGTATAAATTTGTACACATAATTTTATTAATTTCTTCTTTTGAAGCATCCATAAATAATCCAATAGTACTTACAGCTGCATTATTCACTAAGATATCTACCTTTCCAAAATGAGCAATGGTTTCATTAACTATCTCTTCTGCTGATTCAAAAGTAGAAACATCTTTTTTTATAGCAATTGCAGATACACCTATTTCTTTTAATTCTTTTAAAGTCTTTTCTGCTCCTTCTATATCTTTTGAATAATTAATAACTATAGAAGCTCCTTCTTTAGCAAACTCTAATGCTATTGCCTTTCCAATCCCTCTTGAAGACCCTGTTATTATTGCTACTTTTCCTAATAATCTCTTCATTTTTTCCCTTCTTATTTTAAAATTTCCATCATAACTCTAGATATATTTTTATAATATATTTTCTCTATTTCATCATCAGTAAAACCTTCATTATTAAGTGCTAATGCTAGTTTACCCATTTGAGAAGTATCTTTGATTTCAACTTCATTATCTATACCATCAAAATCACTTCCTATAGAGATAACTTCAATTCCACCTACGTTTTTAATATGTTTTATATGTCTTACCATATCTTCTATTAATGATACTCTATTTTTACCAATAAATTTAGAGCAAAAATTAATTCCCATTACTCCACCTTTATTGGCTAAGCATTTTATCATATCATCTGTTAAATTCCTTGTATGATTAGTGATTTCTCTACTATTAGAATGACTAGCTACAAATGGTTTCTTACATATCTTAACTAAATCATAAAATCCTCCATCTGACAAGTGCGAAGCATCAGGTATAATACCTAATTCCTCCATTAGTCCCAACATTTCAATCCCTAAATCCGTAAGTCCTTTATCTTTATATAAATACTTATAATTTGGATAGCCCAGTTTATTCTTATAATTCCATGTAAGAGTTATTAATCGCACTCCTTTATCATAAACCTTTTGTAAATTATCAATATTCCCTTCTAATACTGCCCCTTCTTCAATGGATAAAAAAGCACCAATCTTTCCTTCCGCTTCTGCTTTGTTTAATTCTTCTAAATTTCTAACAAGCTGAATTGAATCTGAGTTTTTCTTTATTTCATTCATAAAGTTTTTATACATTACTTCAAATTCTAAAAAAGGTGCATCAACTATTCCCACATCTATAAAAAATGCAAATACTTGCGCTAATGCATTTCCTTTCCTTAACTTTTCTATATCTACTTTAAAATCATTCTTTTCTAATTTTCCATTTTCATATAAAATTCTTCCTGCTGTATCACAATGTAAATCTATATATTTCATATTAACACCTTTCTAAAAATAAACTAATCTACATATTTTAAATAATTTTCTAACTTTTCTGGACCTCCTATTATTTGTTTCATTATATAAAGACTTCGATCTTCCCTAGATTCAATAGTCCATTTTACCAATATAATGAGTCCTCTGCTTATTTCTATACAACTTATTGAATATGGTAATACACAACATCCATCATTAAAATAAGTTCCCTCTGATACCTGGGGAAATCTACTTAGATGAGTGTGTCCACATATAATCATTTTTTTGTTTTCTCTTGCCCATTCATCTAATTCATTATCAATTATACCACCACGTTTATAATTATTAGCTGGACTTATTGGTGCCTTAAATCCTGCAATTCCTTCTAAATGTCTCCATATATGTCTTACAAGAAATTTACTTAAAAATTTTAATTCATAATTAAATAAATCTACCTGATGCCCATGTGTTATAAAAATTTCTTTATTGACCTCTTCATATTTTAATACTAAACCTTCACTAAACTCTATATTATCTATTAAATAGAGAAAATCAGATCCAAACCCTATATCTATTTTACTAAATTTCTTTTTCTGCTTTTTAAAGTATTCTTTATTCACTTTAACATTATCATGATTTCCATACAATAAGTATAATCTATTGGCCTTATTAAATCTATTGAGTATTCTAAACACATCCTTATAATTATAAGCAATATCCATACAATTTTTGTTTTTCCAAAGTTCATCTCCATCTCCTGCTTCAATTAATACATAGCCTTCCTTAAAATAATAATTTAAGGCAGCTTTATATATATTTTTATTACTAACTAGTGAATCTGAATAGCTACCATCACCTCTATGAATATCACTTATAATTACAATTTTAGATTTAGAATTTATACTAACTCTTTTACTTTTTTCAAACACCTTCATCAAATCTTTATACATATATTCTCCAGCCTAAATTATTCTATTATTAAAATTATATTTTTCTTTTCCTTTTTATTACATTTATTGTAATTTTTTCTTGTTTATGCTATACTAAATTCAAATCATTTTTAGGCGGTGGAAATCATATGTACAAAATAATAACTATCCCCTGTAGCAATGTTAATTGTTATTTAGTTGATTGCGGTGATTTTGCTATTTTAATAGATACTGCTAAGGAAAAATATAGACAATATCTTCTTAAAAGACTAAGCAATTATAATATAAAATTAATAATTTTAACTCATGGTCATGTTGATAATATAGGAAATACTGCATTTTTAGCTAAACATTTTAATGCAAAAATAGCAATGCATCACGCAGATTATAAACTTTCAAAAAATAATACTATTAATACTATATATCCTAATTCTTTATTAGGTAATTTATTTAAATTTATATCACTTAGAAACTTTAAAAAGTCTACTATAGAGGATTTTGAACCTGATATATTTCTTAAAGACGGGCAAACCCTTGATGAATTTGGTATAGATGCTACTATACTTCATATTCCAGGTCACACAAAAGGTTCTATTGGAATTTTACTAAATGGTAATCAACTAATAGCTGGCGACATATTTATGAATATTCTATATCCTACAGAATCATTGATTGCAGAGGATATTGATATGCTTAGAAAAAGCATACAAAAATTAACTTCATTAAATATCGAACTAGTTTATCCTAGTTTTGGCAAACCTATAACCTCCGTAAAGGTTTCCGTATAGATAAAAAGGAGTATTACTTTAGCTACTGACTAAAGTAATACTCCTTTTTTATTTTTATTCATATAATGGATGCTTAGCACATAAAGCTTCAACATCTGCTTTTACCTTTGATAAATCTCCATCTTTATTTTTAATTGCTTCATCAATTATTTCTGCAACCTTTACCATGTCTTCTTCTTTAAACCCTCTTGTAGTAACTGCTGCTGTTCCTATTCTTACTCCTGAAGTAACAAATGGGCTTCTAGTTTCATTTGGAACTGTATTTTTATTTAAAGTTACTCCAACTGAATCTAATAATTTTTCAGCATCTTTTCCTGTTATGTCTTTGTTAGTTAAATCAACAAGAATTAAATGATTATCTGTTCCGCCAGATACTAATTTAAATCCTCTTTTAACTAATTCATCACCTAATACCTTACAGTTTTTAACTAATTGTTCAACATAAACTTTAAAGCTTGGGTCTAATGCTTCTTTTAAACATACAGCTTTGGCGGCAATAATATGCATTAGTGGACCACCTTGCATACCTGGGAATATATTTTTATCTAAATCCTTAGCAAACTTTTCTTTACATAAAATTAATCCACCTCTAGGACCTCTTAAAGTCTTATGAGTTGTTGTTGTAACAAAATCAGCATATGGAACTGGTGATGGATGAAAACCTGCGGCTACAAGTCCTGCTATATGAGCCATATCTACCATAAAATAAGCTCCTACTTCATCTGCTATTTCTCTAAATTTCTTAAAGTCAATTATTCTTGGATAAGCACTAGCTCCTGCAACTATTAACTTAGGCTTATGCTCTCTAGCCAATTTTCTTACTTCTTCATAATCTATTTCTTCAGTTTCTTTATTAAGACCGTAAGGAATAAAGTTAAATAACTTTCCTGAGAAATTTACTGGAGAACCATGAGTTAAATGCCCTCCATTGCTTAAATCCATACCAAGAACTGTATCTCCTGGATTAAGTATAGTAAAATAAACTGCCATATTAGCTTGTGAACCTGAATGAGGTTGAACATTAGCATGTTCTGCTCCAAATAACTTCTTTGCTCTTTCCCTAGCTATTTCTTCAACTTCATCAACTACATAACAACCACCATAATATCTTTTACCTGGATATCCTTCAGCATATTTATTTGTTAAATAGGATCCCATAGCTTCCATAACTGCTTTACTAGCAATATTTTCGGATGCTATTAATTCAATCCCTTTTTGTTGTCTTTTCAATTCTTTGTTAATTAATGAATAAACTTCTTCATCTACTTTTGATACATTTTCAAAATTCAAACTTATCACCCCAATTTTTTCTATTATTACTAAATTATAAATTTTATTTCATACTTTATCAACTAAATTAGTGAAATATATTTAATTTAAACTTTATTTTCTTAATTTTTCTTTTTACTTTTATTATTAGGTAATAATTACATATAATATTTTAGGTCAATATGATATAATTGTAGTAATTTAATGTTGATAGGAGACTTTTTATGAACATAAATAAAGTTTTAAAAGTAGCCACCTACGCAGGAAAAATATTATTACAAAGTGGTGCTGAAACCTATAGAGTCGAAGAGACAATATGTAGAATTTGTACTTCTCTAGGTATGGAAATAACCGATAGTTTTGTAACTCCTACCGGAATAATAGTATCAATTTCAAATGGTGATTCTACCTCTTCCTTAGTAAAACGTGTAACTTCTAGAGGCGTAGATTTAAATAAAATACATAAAATTAACGATTTATCAAGATGTTTGCAAAATAAAACCATAGATGCAGATGTTGATTTAATATATAAAAAATTAACAGAAATTGATAGTGAACCAAGATATTCTTTTTGGGTTACATTATTATGTTCGTCATTAGGGGCAGGAAGTTGCTCACTATTATTTGGCGGAAACTTAAAAGATTTATTCTCTTGTATGATAATCGGTATTGTAATAAAACTAATGGCTATTAAATTCGAAAGAATGTCAATAAATGAGTTTTTTATAAATTCTCTGGGTGGTAGTGTAGCCGCTTTATTAGCTATACTTCTTTACAACTTAGGCATTGCCAGCCATATAGACAAAACTATAATAGGCTCCATAATGCTTTTAGTACCTGGTCTTGCAATTACCAATGCCGTTAGAGATACTATAGCTGGTGATTATTTAGCAGGAATAACTAAGGCTGCCGAAGCTTTTTTAGTTGCTATATCAATTGCTGTTGGTACAGGTGCTATTCTTAGCATATGGATTAACTCATTAGGAGGTACTATATAAAATGATTTTAAACACTATTGCTTCTACTATTGCCTCCTTTTGTTTTGGTGTAATTTTTAATATCAAAGGTAAAAAACTTATCTTTGCCTCACTAGGTGGTGGCTTAGGATGGTTTGTTTATTCTTTGTGCTTATATTTTAATTTTAGCGATATTGGTTCATTGTTTATAGCTTCAATAATTTTCAGTATATATTCCGAAGTATTGGCACGAGTTTTAAAAACTCCTGTTACCATAATAGTTATATGTTGCTTAATTCCTTTAGTACCTGGAGCTGGTATGTATAATACCATGTATGAAGTAATTACTGGTAATATAAATGATTCATTAACTTTAGCAATAAATACTATAGCTAGTGCTGGTACACTTGCTTTAGGTATAATATTCGTTTCAACTATAACAAGATTATTTAAAACTTATAATACTAAAAAAAGATAAAAACTCACCTAGATATGATAGATGAGTTTTTATCTTTTTACATTTTAAATAAAATCCACTTAAAGGTATTAATTTCGTATTTAACTTCAAAAATTTTTTCTACACCATCAACATTGCTAGTACATGTAAACACCATATTGGGGTTTCCTGCAAGCTTTTCTTTTTCTCTTTTTAATACCTTGTCAATCTTAATAACTCTTTTTTCATTTTCATCTTCTAATCTAAATCTAACCGGATTAATTCTACCTTCATTCTCAAACCATGCAACCATTTCAATTGGCTTTGCTATTACCCTCATTTATTTTCTTTCCTCCTATAAAAAACTGCCCATAAAAGGATAGTCCACTTCACCATTACCTCCACTTAATGGATTAACCCCTGAATGTATAAATGTAGATCGTACTACTGAATACTCTCCAAATCTTTCTCTTATGGTATCTATAGCTTTATCTAAATTTCTGTTTCTCTCTATGTCTTCCTCTTCAAATAAAGATGCTTGATAGAAATCATTACTTGTTAAAGAAGATAATCTTATGCCAAACTGCCTTATAGGTTCCCCTTTCCATAGTTCATTAAATATTTTTTTACTTCATTAAATATTACTTTTGTACAATCCGTAGGTACTACAATCTTTTTTTGACGCGAATAACTAATTAAATCTTTATTTTTAATCTTCACTGAAACAACTTGACACAAACTTTTATTTTCCCTAACTCTCGCTGCTGTATTTTCTACTAAAGATAATAATATTTTGTATGATTCCTCTTTAGTATCAACATCGTATGCTATTGTAGTTGAATTACCCATTCCCTTAATTTCAATATAATTTCGATCCCTAACTGTAGATTCATCAATTCCATTAGCATAATTATAAATAACCTTTCCATGACTATTAAATATATTTAATAGAATATCCAAATCATAATTTGCAAGTTCTCCTATTGTATATATATTTAACTTATGAAGTTTCTTAACAGTAGCTCTTCCTGCCATAAAAAGATCTTCAACAGGTAATGGCCACATTTTTTTCTTTATTTCTTCTTTAAAAAGAGTGTGTATTTTATTAGGTTTTTGAAAATCCGAAGCCATTTTAGCTAGAAGTTTATTGCTAGATATCCCAATATTAACTGTAAACCCCAGTTCATTTTCTATTCTATTTTTGATTTCTACAGCTTTTTCATAATAGTTTTCTCTCATATGAGTTGCATCTAAAAAGCATTCATCCACTGAATACCTCTGTATCTTAGGTGAATATTCTCTCAAAAGCTCTACCATTGCATTACTGCATTGCATATACAACTTATAATTGGGTGGTTGTATTATTAAACCAGGACACTTCTGTAGTGCTGAATACAAAGTTTCGCCAGTTGATATTTTATACTTCTTAGCTGGAATTGACTTAGCAAGTACTATTCCGTGCCTACTATTTACATCCCCTCCAATAACAGAAGGTATATTTCTTAAATCAATTTCTTCTCCCTTTTGTAAATTACTAACTGCAGTCCATGATAAATAGGCTGAATTAACGTCAATATGGAAAATAATATTACTATTATCCATAAAACCGCACTCCTTCCTATAACCTTTATTCTATACCAATATTATATAGAACATATGTTCTATTGTAAAGTAAAAAATAAATGAATGGCGATTTCAAAAAATCATTCCATTCACTTATATATTAATTTCTCATTATTATATATACCAAATATCCTACGTATAATAAAACAAAAATCATTCCTTCGAATCTAGTTATTTTCTTGGTATCACTTTTTCTATTAATAAAGAATATTAATACCCCAATAAACAACGTAACTGCTATAAGAAATATAAAATCAATAATTAAACTTCCTGATACCATTATTGGACTTATAGCTGCTGATGTTCCAAGTATTAATACTAAATTAAATATATTTGACCCTAATACATTTCCAAGAGCAATTTCATTTTCACCTTTTAATGCAGCTACTATAGAAGTAACAAGTTCTGGAAGTGATGTTCCAATTGACACTATTGTAAGACCTACAAGTTTCTCGCTCATTCCAAGTGTAAGTGCTATATTACTAGCAGAATCCACTACTAAGTTTCCTCCAATAACAATTCCTGCTACACCTACTATTGATAATAATATATTTTTAAATATGTTTATATCTTTGTAATCTTCATCCTTAGAACTTTCTTTTCTAGAAGCTCTAACTAAAACATACATATAAACAATACATATTGCAAAAAGTAATATACCTTCAAATCTTGAAATTGTATTATCTCCACCAAAAGATATAGCAAAAGTTAATACACATACTAAAGAAGATATTAATATGTTAACTATGAAATCTCTTTTTATAGTTATCTTTTTAAATATAATTGGTGATACAACAGCTGTACCTCCTAAAACTACTAATGTATTAAAAATATTTGAACCTAGTACATTTCCAATTGTTATATCATTGCTTCCATTTAAAGCTGATATTAAACTTACAGCAAGTTCTGGAGCACTTGTTCCTATTGAAACTATAGTAAGACCAACTATAACACTTGGTATTCCTATCTTTTTAGCTATGGAGGATGCTCCATCCACAAAAATATCTGCACCTTTTATAAGTAAAATAAATCCTACTATTAATAATAAATAATCCATATTATCTTTCCCTTCATTTTTATTGAATATATAAAAATATTTTCTTTTATTTGATAAATGTATTCATAACCCTTATAAGTTCATCTAGCTTCTTCTTTTCTTCTTCACTTTCACTGCCCATATCTAAACAATTATAAGCATAATTCTCAATCATTAATGCTCCAACCTTATTTATAGCTGATCTTATTGCTGAAACTTGAATCAAGATATCTCTACAACAACTATCCTTCTCCATCATTCCCTGAATTCCTTTTACTTGTCCTTCTATTCTTTTTAATCTATTAATTATATCTTTTTTCTTTTTTATATCTTCCAAATACAAAACACTCCTTATGTAGAATTACACATTCTTAGTTTACCCCAAAATTAAACCAAAAAAAAGTGGATATATATTTTAACTTCTACTTAGCATAAAATCCTCAAAATATACATCCACACTTATGTCATTTTAACTTAAAGCATTTCATTTCCTTTTTCATTAAAGTCATCCTTCCAAGCTTTATCTGCATATGGTTTAAAATCTTCTGCTAACTTATCAAGTTTGCCTTTAAACTCTTCATCATAAAGCATATCTTTAAAACTATCATCAGTAGTATGTGTACCAATTTTTTCTGCCACTTCTCTAATTACATTAGTATTATCAATCATCATACAAGGTCTTAACATATTTTTATTATAGGGTTGTCTACTCCTTAATTCCTTGAATAATGGACTTCTAAATACTTCTATTAAACTCTTTTCCTTTACATTATCTTTTGAAATATGTGCAAAAATACAAGGTTCTACATCACCTGCTGAATTAATATGGCAATAGTATTTTCCTGCAATACATCCACCTACATAAGGCGCATCATTAAAGAAGTCTATAGCAAAATATGGTTTTGTAGTTCTTATTCTTCTTATTCTTCTGCCAAGTTCAATTCTTTGTTCTGGCTTTAACATATCATCTACATTTGGCTTTAAACCAACTGGCATGTATAAGAAATACCAACCAATTCTTGCTCCTTTCTTAATAAGCATATCAATAAATTCATCAGAAGAAACCTTCTCCATGTTATGTGTAGAAGTAGCTGACGATACACCAAATGGAATTCCTTTAGCCTTTAATAAATCCATGCCATTCATTACTTTTGCAAAGGTACCCTTACCTCTACGTCCATCGGTCTCTTCTTCAAAACCTTCTAATGAAAGCATTGGCATTACATTACCTAATTCAGCTAATTTTTGAACTACTTCTTCAGTAAACAAACTTCCATTTGTAAAAGGTGCAAAAAATACATCATCATATTTTTCGTAAATCTTATACATGTAATCAACAAAGAATGGCTCTCCTCCTAAGACTATTATAAAATGGATTCCAAGTTCTCTAGCCTCTCCTACTATTCTATCAACCTCTTCATACTTTAACCCTTGGTCTTTAGGATATTCTGCTGCATAGCATCCTTTGCAATGTAAATTGCATCTCATAGAAGGACTTATAAGTAATACAAAAGGTATTTTGGTATTTTCTTTATCCAACCATTTTTGTCGTTTAGGTATTCCATCCCATATAGCATCTGCTATAAAGTTCTTAAAGAATTTTTGTAAGCAATTGGAATTAGTATTTTTCAACACATCTAATACCTCTTCCTTTACTGAAGGCTTCTCATTATAATCTTTCATTATATCTTCTATAGCTTTCTTACTATCTTTATCTTTTGATAAAGCCTTCATAATGGTAAATAGTTTATCAACATTTTTCTCTGGATTTTTCTCTAAAAGTTTACATGCACGTTTTACTATCATTTCTCTACTGCTTTTTTTTAAACTTTCACCAAAATTCATTTCCTTCCCCCCCTATCACTGATATGAAGTTTAATTAAATTAATTTAAATCCTTCTCCTTTAGTAAGCAATAAAAAATATATAGATGACCTACTCTCTTTATCATTATATTTAACTCAGAAAGAAATATGTTGATAATAGTATTTTTATAATTAAATAAAATAAGCCCTTTTACTAAATTAAATTAGTAAAAGAACTTATCTAGTACATTAAAAATAAAATTAGAAAGTTAATTTTCTTAATCTTTCAGCTGCTTCCACAACATTTTCTCTTAAAGCAAAACAACTTAATCTAAAATATCCTTCTCCATTCTTACCAAAACCAGCACCAGGAGTTCCTACTATATTAACTTCTTGTAATAACTTATCAAAGAAATCCCATGAAGTCATATCTTTCGGGCACTTTAACCATATGTATGGTGAATTTTTTCCTCCTATATATTCAATGTTAAGTTCATCTAATACTTTACCTAATATCTTAGCATTTTCTTTATAAGAATCTATTACTTCTTTAGTCTTTACTCTTCCTTCTTTGGAAAATACTTTAGCTGCTGCCTTTTGAACAATGTATGCAACACCATTAAACTTTGTTGTTTGTCTTCTAAGCCATAATTTATTTAACTGTGTATTGCCAACCTTTAAATCAAAAGGAACTATTGTATATCCACATCTAACACCTGTGAATCCTGCTGTTTTAGAAAATGAACAAAATTCTATAGCGCATTCTTTAGCTCCAGGTATTTCATAGATACTATGAGGTAAAGTTTCATCGCTTATAAAGCATTCATATGCTGCATCAAAAAGAATAATTGCTCCTATTTCCTTTGCATAATTTACCCATTTAGTTAATTGTTCTCTGTTATAAACAGCTCCTGTTGGATTATTAGGTGAACATATATATATTATATCTACCTTTACATTATAATCAGGTAATGGTAAAAAATTATTTTCCTTATTTCCATTTATATAAACAATTTTTCTTCCATCCATAACATTAGTATCAACATATACTGGGTAAACTGGATCAGGTACTAATACTACATTTTCTTTAGAGAATATATCTAATATGTTTCCTAAGTCGCTTTTAGCACCGTCACTTACAAATATTTCGTTTATATCTAAATCAACTGAAAATTCCTTATAATAATTTTGAAGAACTTCTCTTAAAAAATCATATCCTTGTTCTGGGCCGTATCCTTTAAATGTATCTATTGATGCCATTTCTTCAACACCTTCTTCAAGTGCTTTAATTACTGGCTCACATAAAGGCTGAACTACATCCCCAATTCCAAGTTTTATAATATTTTTATCTGGGTTTTCTTCTTTAAATTTACTTACTTTATGAGCTATATCAGAAAACAAATAACTATCTTCTAAATTCAAATAATTCTCATTAATTTTAAGCATTTATCTAGTCCTCCTTAGCAGCTTTTACTAATCCTACAAATAGTGGATGTGGTCTATTTGGACGAGATAAGAATTCTGGGTGATATTGAACTGCAACAAAGAATTTATGATCATCAAGTTCAACTGCTTCAACTAATCTTCCATCTGGTGAAATACCACTTAAAGTCAATCCACTTTCTATGTATTGTTGTCTATATTCATTATTAAATTCAAATCTATGTCTATGTCTCTCTTGAATTAAATCTTTTCCGTAAAGTTCATGTAACTTAGTTCCTGGTTGAACACTACAAGGATATAATCCTAGTCTCATTGTACCACCCTTAGCTTGAACTCCTACTTGATTACTCATAAGGTCAATAACTGGATATTTAGCAAGTTCATCAAATTCTCTAGATGTAGCATTTTTTAATCCTAAAACATTACGTCCATATTCCATAACTGCAACTTGCATTCCAAGGCATATTCCTAAGAAAGGTAAATCATTTTCTCTAGCATACTTAACAGCTTGAACTTTACCTTCAACACCTCTGTTACCAAATCCCCCAGGAACAACTATTCCCTTACAGTTCTTTAGTACTTCTGCAACATTATCAGCAGTTATTTCTTCACTATCAATCCATTCGATATTGATATCTACTCCATTTTCATATCCAGCATGCTTTAAACTTTCAACAACTGATATATACGCATCATGCAATTGAACATACTTACCAATTATACCTATAGTAACATTGTCTTCTATATTCTTTATTTTATCTACTAATGCAGTCCACTCATTTAAATCAGCCTTTGTATCTTTTATTCCAAGTTCTCTACATACTATTTCAGAGAAATTACTCTTTTCAAGCATTAATGGAGCTTCATATAATACTGAAACTGTTCTATTTTCAATAACACAATCCTTTTTGACATTACAGAATAAAGCAATCTTATTCTTCACTTCTTCTGTCATTGGAATATCACATCTACAAATAATGATATCTGGATTAATTCCAAGACTTTGTAGTTCCTTTGCACTATGTTGTGTTGGTTTAGATTTTAGTTCTTCAGAGCCTGCAATATAAGGAACTAAAGTTACATGAATAAATAAGCAATTTTCTCTACCAACTTCATGAGATACTTGTCTTATTGCTTCTAAAAATGGTGTTGATTCTATATCTCCAACAGTTCCACCAATTTCAGTTATTATAATATCACTATTTGTAACATCTCCAACTGAATATACTTGATTCTTTATTTCATTAGTAATATGTGGTATAACTTGAACTGTTTCTCCTAAGTAATCACCATTTCTTTCCTTATTTAAAACATTCCAATAAACTTTACCTGTTGTTATATTAGAATATTTATTTAAACTTTCATCTATAAATCTTTCATAGTGTCCTAAATCTAAATCTGTTTCTGCACCATCATCTGTTACAAACACTTCTCCATGTTGAAATGGACTCATTGTACCTGGGTCAATATTAATATATGGGTCAAATTTTTGTGCTGCAACCTTTAATCCTCTACTTTTTAAAAGCCTTCCTAAAGATGCTGCTGTAATTCCTTTTCCTAAACCTGATACAACTCCACCAGTTACAAAAATATACTTCTTATTCATAATCAATTAAATCCTTCCTTCAAAAACAAATTCAGCTGGACCAGTCATATAAACTAATCCATTAGATAGATATTTTAATTTTAAATCTCCACCCAATAATTTCACTGTTATCTCATCATCTTGTTTACAATAATTATTTAGTACTGAAGCAACTGTAACTGCACAAGCTCCAGTTCCACATGCTAGAGTTTCACCACTTCCTCTTTCCCATACACGCATCTTTAATGTTTTTCCATCAATGACCTCTACAAATTCAGTATTAACCTTTTCTGGGAATATAGGATTATTTTCAAATTTAGGTCCTATTTTTTCTAAATCTAAATCGTCAATATTATCCATATATACTATACAATGAGGATTTCCCATTGAAACACATGTAATATTATAACTATTATTATCTATAACTACATTTTCATTGATAACAGTATCTTTGTCAGATACAACTGGTATCTTTTTAGAATCAATAATAGCCTTACCCATATTAACTTCAACTGAAACAACTTTGCCATGTTCTACATTAAGCTTTAAAGTTTTTATTCCAGCTAAAGTTTCTAAAGTCACAATTTTTTTGTCTGTAAGCCCTTTATCATATACATATTTACCTATACATCTTGTTCCATTACCACACATTTCACCTTCTGAACCATCTGCATTAAACATCCTCATTCTAAAATCGGCTACTTTAGATGGTAAAATAAGAATAATACCATCACTACCAATACCAAAGTGTCTATCACTTAATTTAATTGATAGTTCTGATGGATTTTCTACTTCTTTTTCCATACAGTTAAAATAGATATAATCATTACCTATCCCTTGCATTTTAGTAAATTCCATAATCATACTCCTAAATAACTTATTATTTTATCAGCTACTTCTCGCCTAGATAATCTAGCATCCATAGCTTGTTTTTCTAAATATTTATGTGCTTGCTCTTCCGTCATTTTTTCATGTTGAATAAGAAGACACTTTGCTCTATCTATTCTTTTTATATCTTCTACCTTTTGCATCAATTTATTTTGTTTAGTTTTCATAGCATTAAATCTCTTTAATGATGTAAATACAAATCTAATCCCTTGACGAAAGATAGAACGAGTAAATGGCTTTGGTATAATAAAAATCCCATACTCCTCAACCTTTGAATAAACTATCTCTGCATTTTCTGACTTGACAACCATTATTATTCCTGAAGTTGACGTTTCTGCCATCTTAATTGCAAATTCTGTACCGAATTCATCTTTCAAAGGCGTATCTATAATAATTACATTATAACTTTCACTAAGTAATCTACGTCTTGCAGCCCCACCATTACTTTCAGTGTCAATATGGACATACCCCATTTCCTTTAAATTATCAGTATAAACTTTCTTGCCTTTCTCTGAGCTACATACTAATAGTATTTTATCCATACAACACCCCCTAATTAAAATTGCTATTAAAGCACATGGAAATAATTATTAAATTCCCATTCGCTAACTTCTTCATGTGATTTACAATTTATCTCATATTCATGCCATTCTTTATATTTATGTTCTAGATACTTATTGAAGATAAAATCACCTAATGCATTTCTTACAAAGTCACTCTCTTTCATATAATCTAAAGCTTCTTTGAAATTCAAAGGAAGTTTATCTAATTTTTTAACAATATCTCTTTCATTATAAAGATTGCCATCCACTGCTTTAGGGAGTATTCTTTTTTCTTTTATTCCTTCTAAACCAGCTTCCATAAGTAGTGTAAATGCTAAATATGGATTACATGTACTATCAGGGCTTCTAAGCTCCATTCGGCTGTATTCACCTTTTGATGCTGGTATTCTAATAAGTTGAGATCTATTTTCATGGGACCATGTTATATACTTAGGTGCCTCATAAACTCCAAATCTTTTATATGAATTAGGATTAGGATTTAAAACTGCTGTTATTTCCTTTATCCTATACATTATTCCAGCAATAAAGCTTTCAGCTTCTTCTGAATGTATTCCATCTAAATTATGGAACAAATTTTCATTTTCCTTTTCAATTGAAATATTTATATGCATTCCTGAGCCACTTTTATCACTAAATGGTTTAGGCATAAAACTTGCATAAAGTCCATTTAAATTTGCTATAGTTTTTATAACTGTCTTAAATGTAATAAAATTATCAGCTGAGATTAATGGTGAATCACATTTAAAATCAATTTCATTTTGACCAGGTCCAGACTCATGATGTGATGTTTCAGGAACTATCCCCATTTCATCAAGATTCAAACATATTTCTCTTCTTATATCTTCACCTTTATCTAAAGGTGAAACTGCAAAATATCCTGCCTTATCATGAGGAACTAATGTAGGTTCACCTTCATCATCTCTTCTAAATAAATAAAACTCACATTCAGGTCCAATTTTTGAGGTATAACCTAAAGACCATAAATTCTCAACAGTCTTTTTTAAGAGATTTCTAGAATCTCCTTCAAAAATTTTACCTTCTGGAGTTTTAATACAGCAGAAAAATCTAGCCACTCTTCCTTCCTGGGGTCTCCATGGAAGTATTGTCAATGTTGATGGATCTGGAAATAGAAGTAGATCAGATTCATCTATATCTAAAAAGCCTTTTATTGCAGAAGCATCAAAACTTATACCATGTAAAAAAGCTTTTTCTAAATGGGATGACATTATAGATATATTTTTTAATTCACCTAAAATATCACAAAATTGCAATCTAATAAATTTAATATCATTTTCATTTACAAAGTCTAATATTTCCTTAATAGTTTGATCCATTTTTCTCCCTCCTCATTTATTAATCTAGTCTTTATTATTCAGGACAAATAAAAAAGGCGTCCATAAAATAAACGTAAAAAACACGTTTTTTTTTTGAACGCCGTTGCTCTTTATAATTATATGAACAACATCCCATATATTCCATGTATTAATATTAATTGAAAGGAAAAAAAAAGTCAAACATTATTTATTTTCCTATTGCCAATTTATGAAAATAGTCATACAATATGTATATACGGA
>JAQXTC010000045.1 GCA_029219285.1 Clostridiaceae bacterium | reverse complement strand
TCTTAAATATGATGTAATTGTATTTTCATCTATATCATACTGTTCAATCAATTTTTCCTCATACTCTGATAACTTTAATAGATTATTTTCAATTAATTCTATATCTTCATCCCAATTTATAAGTTTATAACTATCTTCCACAGCCTCTTTAATCTTATCCATAAGAATATATTTTTTATTAAAAATATTTTGTATATCATCACATACTTTGCTTACATTTGCTCCCACTCTATCAACTTTATTAATAAAAATAATAGTAGGCACCTTTAGTTTCATTAATTGATTATACAAAACAATAGTCTGAGTTTGAATTCCTTCCTTGGCTGAAATAACTAAAATAGCCACATCTAAAACTTGTAAAGCTCTGGTAACCTCTGAAATGAAATCAGCATGTCCTGGAGTATCTAAAAGATTAAATTTTACTCCTTTATAAATAAAAGATACTGTTGTTTCTTTTATTGTTATTCCTCTATCTCTTTCCATCTTTAGATTATCAGTAACAGCATTTGCTTTATCAACTCTTCCTAGGTGATTTATTACCCCACTTTCAAAAAGAATGTTTTCAGCTAGTGTAGTTTTGCCTGCATCAATATGTGCAAGTATTCCAATATTTATTACTTTCATTCTATATCCCTTCTTATGTTATGCTTTCTATGCATTAAGCATAAACCTTAGTCTTAGATGAATGTAAAGTATAGAAATTGATTTTTTGTTTACATTTTATAGTTGTTTAGAAAGTTCCACCAAGAAGTCCGATGTCTTATCTAATTCAACAATAGAAGCTGTTATTTCCTCAATAGCAGCAGATTGATTTTGCGATATAGCGTTTGATTTTGTAATTTTTTCGTCAATATCCTTTATACAACTTGATATTTCTTGAATTACTTTATCTATTTGATTAATAGATTCCTTTGATGAATTAGATAATTTTCTTATTTCTTGAGCAACTATTCCAAAACCTCTACCTTGCTCTCCTGCTCTTGCAGCTTCAATTGCAGCATTAAGTCCTAAAAGATTTGTCTGTTTAGCAATTCCTTGAATAAATTCCACAATACCTCTAGTATTCTCAGCTACTTCATTACTTCGCTTACTTTCTTTTAGCAATACTTCATTCATTGTAGCCAATTCTTGAACTCCACATGAAATATTATTAATTGCAGATGATATTTCTCTAAGTGATGCAGATAAATCAGTTGCAATATTACTTACTTTTAATTTTTTAGTTAAACTTTTACCTACAGTTAAGACTCCAATTACTTCGCCATTATCTTCAATAGGTATAGCATAAGATTTAAATGATTTTCCATATACCTCTTTAGGTACAACTTTTATTGTAGTTTTATTATTATCTAAAGCTTCTTTTATTGCCCCTCCATTTGGCACCAAATCGCCAATAGATGTTGGTAACTGAAGTTCATCACAATAATCAATATAAACAAATTTTTCTCTATCAGCAATGGCAATTGAAATTTGATTCTCACTAATAATTTTTATGTACTTTACATTACTTATTAATTCTTCTATTTTTTTATTCTTAATATCCATAACTCCCTCCTAATTCCGCCCAAAATACACAAATATTTTAACTCTTTTTTCTTTATCTTGCAATTATTGTTACAACATTAATTTGTAATACTTTTCACTACAATAAAAAAGCACTATATCATTTTTTGATATAGTACTTTCTCATAATGAAATTTAATTATTGAAATTGAAGGCTTGTCTTTAAATTTTACATATTGGTTCCCTCAAAGTAACTTAAGGCTCCAAAAGAACTAAATTTATAAAAATCTTCTAATGTAAATATTCTTCTTTCACCCCATGTTGATAAATCAAGATATGTCTTATCACCATTTTCAAAGAGTTTAGTTATAGTCATCCAATGCCAATCAAATTCTTTTAAAACACTGTTTTTTAACATTAGAAGTGCCACGGGTTTATTCTTTTCTAATGCTTCTTTTATAAAATGTTTTATACTAACATAACTATCATCAGTAGTTATTGAATAAGGTATTAACATTACCCCTTTATCCTTTGAAAAATAAATTTTGAGAAAATCAATTGAATCATCCAATGCAGTTATATCCTCACAATAAACCACACGAATCACCCTTTTAAATTTACATTTATTTCCATTTATATTATAGTTCTATTTATATCTTTTTTCAACTAAATTTACTTAACAAAAAATAGAAGCTTAAATTCTAAGCTTCTATGTCATCAAATAATACTGGTATTTTATTTTTAAATTCTTTAAGGATCATCTTAGCAACTTCTCTCATTTGAGGATGTGCTGCTATATCACATCTAAGTTTAAAGAAATGTCTCCATTCTCTTAAATTCATAGTTACAATTATTTCTGTTTTTAATGAATTTGGTAAAATACTTCTAGCTTCTTCTGGCTTAGCACCATTTTTCATTAAGCTTAAATAATTATTTTCTACCATTCTCATAGAATCTTTCCATACTTTGAAGTTTTCACTATCCTCATCCCAAAAACATGGCTTAATAAATGTTAATTCATTTCCAAACTTCTCATTTGAATAATTACAATATCTTGTACTCTCTTGGCTATAGCTTGCAACTCTATGTCTAACAATTTCGTGAGTCACACCTCTGTCGCATACAATTCTTACCGATAAAGATACATGTTCAATAACTGATTCATGTCCTCTTTTAATTATATTTTTAATGAATCGCTCTGCTGATTCTTCCTTTATATTGCCTTCACTCTTATAACAAACTCTCCCTATCTTTTCTATCTTTTTTATTATAGCTTGTCCATCTATTTCGTCTTCTACCTTTATATATGGTTTTATTATTCTCATATTTTTTTCTCCTAACTTTTATAATAAAATCCATCCTAATAAAATTAAGAATGCATCGTTGAATCCATGGGCTATTGATAGTGATAATGTACTACAATCTTTTGCTTTCACTTTTAGTGTGGCAAATATAATTCCAATGATCGCCGGTGTTATTGGCTGCGATGGTAAATGCCAAAGTCCAAATACTATTGAAGACACTAATATTGCAACAATCCACGAATTAGTTATATCCTTAATCCTTGGAAGGAAGTATCCCCTATAGATTATTTCTTCCCCAAAACCAACACAAAATATATCAAATAACAAAAAACTAACTAACTGTTCAACACTTTTAGGTTTGAAATTTACTACATAACTCTTGTCCACATTAAAAAGTAAAGGTATCACATTTATAGCTGCAAATGTTCCAAAAATAATTAACCCAATTATTATTTGCTTAATTATATTTTCTTTATAAAAGCCCAAAGATTTAATATCTCTTTTTTCTACCTTAAAAACCGTTACTATCACAACTGATGTAATTAGAACATAATATAAAATATTACTTCCTATTCCAATCAAGTCATGTACATAATGTCGAATAATTATATCAATCACACTAATTAACATTATAATTACTGTAACACAAATTAATTGGCTTGTTAATTTTTTACTTTTTCCTACCTCCATAAATTAACTCCTTGTTAAACTCCATTTCGGAAATATTGTACCATTTTTTCTTATTTATTTCAAAAAAAGGTATATCAATATTAAATTGATATACCTTTATCACAAAAATAAAATCACTTATTTTTATCTTTTTCTATATTACCATAAACATGTTCCATAAAATCTATCATATTTTTATTTGAGTCCTCTGGAAATAAGCTCTTAACCACAATAATAAAACCACCTATAGTTTCAACAAATATGCTAAGAATAATCAACCTAAATGTCCATTCTTCGAAATCCCATATCCCCCATCCATACAAAGCAACCATTACTGCAATAAAAATAAGCTGAGCATATATTATCTTCTTTAAAAATGAAACTATTACTTTTTTTAATTTTAACTCTTCAGTTTTTTCTTTCTTCCATATATTAAGTAATTCTATAGCCTCAGAAGTACCTAAATTAAATCTATCTTTGGAATCTGATTCTGTGTTTTTAGTTGTTTCAATTTTTTCAGCAACAGAATTTTTATCAATAACTGTACTAAAAGTTAAGTTCTTCTTTTCCACTTCATTATTCACTTACCTCTACATTAATTTTAATTTTTTAAGTCTATAATGCATGGCTTCAACTGACACTTTAAAAATCCCACTTAACCAATGGATAATACAGCTTTTACTTACTCCTAATGAAAAAATTTTATTATAATAATCTACAACGGCCTCCATTGGCATCAATATTGATGCTGCAAATTCGTTTGCCTCTATCTCTAGTATATCATCACTTAAAAATTCTGTATCGTAATGTAAATCAATATACTCATCCTCCTTATATTTATTTAAATGTAGATAAAAATGGCCTAATTCGTGGGCTATTGTAAATCTCTGCATTTCATTACAATCAAATTCATTAACATATATATTAAATCCATTCTTTTCTTTAACTAAAGCTCCTGCAACAATGTCTTTTCCACATAATTTAAACTTATTTTTGTAGACATTAATACCTGCTGCATTGGCAATTTCAACAGGATCTATTGGTAATTCTAGATTGTCCAATAACTTCAAAACTTCTGTTACAGTGTTTTTAATATTATTCCATTCATTCTCATTCCCACCTAGAGTAGAATCCATTTTTTCACCTTCCCTACAATATAAATATATTATGTTAGCCACAAATTATTATCACTTAATTCATAATTTTACTGCATATTACTATAATTTCTTGTTATCTTTTATTTTTATACTTTATAAATATGATTAACTTCAAAAAATATTAACATTTTTAAAATGAAAAAGGACAACATATACCGCAATGTCATTAAGTTAAGATGACATAATGAAGATCTTTATACCAGAAATGGTATAGGGGTCTTTTTTTAATAAAAGTAGTTGACATATAATACAAAATATGTGGCCGCTCTCACTATTGATGATTAAAGAGGTAGTGAGAGCGGCCCTTGTAATTGAGAAAAAACTTAATTACAAGGAGAAAACATATGAAACCAAAATACGTTAGAAAACTTTTAAATTCTGAAATTAATCGCGTGGCTAGTAATCCTAAGGATTACTGCGTCAATTCTGATAGTAACTTTACTCGAAAGCGAAAACTTCCTATGAAAAAGATGTTGTCTGGAATAATCGGAATGCAAAGCGGAAGCCTTACTAATGAATTAATAGATTTATTTGACGCCTCACCTAAAGTACCTACTGCATCCGCTTTCTCGCAACAAAGAAATAAGATAAAGCCAGATGCTTTCAAATCAATATTCGATGGTTTTTCAGATAATATCATGAATGAATTATCAATTGAAATGCCTATACTTGCAGTTGATGGCTCTGATATTCAAATAGCAACAAATCCTAATGATCCTGATTCCTATTTTCCTGGAACTAATGGTCAAAAGGGTTATAATCTTCTTCACCTGAATGCGTTGTATGAAATAAATCACCAAGTATATGTAAATTCTATTATTCAAAAAGCGAAAGACAAGAATGAGCATAAAGCATTACAGGAAATGGTTGATAATTCTTCTATTTCTAAAGCTCTTGTTATAGCTGACAGGGGTTATGAATCCTATAATAATCT
>JAQXTC010000044.1 GCA_029219285.1 Clostridiaceae bacterium | reverse complement strand
TATTTTTTCTAAATATCTTTTATTTATTAGTGACACCATTGGATCATCTTCAACTATTAAAACCTTTATCATTTTAATCTCCCTTAAAAATAACAACACTAAATGTCTTCTTTTTATCTCTTTCTTCTATAATAATGTTCCCCTCATATAAATCCACTCTATTCTTAACCAAATATAATCCAGTACCTCTCCCTTTTCCTTTTGATGATTTTCCTTGTAAAAATATTTGTTCTTTAATATTCTTATCTATAGCATACCCATTATCAGTTACCGTTAATTTAATTTTTTCTTTATCTTCTAAAATAGACACTTCAACCTTTGGAGTTTCAATACTTTCATAATTAGCTGCTTCAAAAGCATTTTCTATTAAATTCCCTAATATAGTGACTATATCATATGAATTTATAATTTTATGTGATGGAAACATAATTGATTTTCTATCTATCTCTAACTGAACATTTTTTTCGTTAGCAACTAATTCTCTACTTATTAATAAAGCTTTAACATAATAATCTTTTATGCAATTAAATTTTTCCAAATTACTCTGTTTTACTTCTTGACACTTCATAATATACTTCTTAGCTTCATCATATTCTCCTAATTGTAAAAGACCTAAAATAACATGCATATTATTCTTAAATTCATGAACTGTAGCTCGTAAACTTTTAATTACTTCATCTATTCCAGTTATCTCTTTAGCAATTTTATTTATATTCTCTTTATCAACTAAAGTTATTACAACGCCTTGATATTGAGATCCACTTCGCATTGGATACAATGTAACAAAAATCTTCTTACCCAGTATAATCATTTCTTTCATATTAAGCGTAGCACCATCATTTATATAAGTAGCTAGTTTATCAATTACAATTTCCGCATCAAAATTATCAAAAATATTATAGCAACTTCTATTTATTTCCATAACCTCATTTTTATCATTTAACGCAATGATACCTTCATTAACACTGTTAATAACGGCATTTTTTTGGCTATATAACAATGATATTTCATAAGGTTCCATTCCTAATATAGATCTCTTTAAATTTCTAGCAAAAAGCTTCGATGCTACTATGCAGACTGCTATAGTTATAATAAAAATCAACATATATTTAATATTAACCATAAAAATGAGTTGGTTAATATCATAATTGAACTTACCAACCATAATAAACCCAACTTGAACCTCATCTTTAAATATAGGTTCAAACCATCTAAAAGTTTTTCCCATAGATCCTTCCATTAAAGAAAAATAACTTTCCCCTTCATTAATTACTTTTTGATTATCATTATTGACATATTCTTGGCCTATCTGATTTTCATCTAAATGTGAATATTTAATTCCATCCATATCTCCAATAACTATAATATCAATATCATTAATATTTTCTATAAATTTTTTGGTATACTTTTGAATAGTAAAATCATTTTCTCTATTTTTTAATTTTTCTTGTATTAAATCATCTTGTGATAAAGCAAACGCTGTATTTTTCAATGTAGTTTCTATTTCATTATTTATAGATGTAATTTTATCATTAAGAAATATTGAATATGATAAAATTAAGGCTATAAAATTTATAGTTACTGTAATCAGCATAACTTTCTTTTCAAATTTCAGCTTTTTTTTCACTTTTATCCCCTTTTAATCAAACTATATTATAATAATTCTTTACATGTTTTAGTATAATCCAATTATCAAAAATATATCAAGTATTTTTATTTTTAAAAGATAAAATACCCGCACATCAATGATGCACAGGTATTTCTATAATTAATTATTAAGCTAACTTATTCTTACAAGTTCCTTCATTTAAGTATTCTTGTAAATTTTCATATGAAATTTCAATCATATTAACTAAAGCTTCATCAGTATATGAACCCATGTGTGGAGTTATTAATACTTGTGGATAAAGATTTACTAACTTTTCGAAAACTGGATTTTCTAAAGCTTGTCCGCTTAGATCCTTGAAGAATGTTCCACTTTCTCCTTCTAATACATCAGTACCAAAGCCACCAATTTTCCCTGATTCTATTCCTCTGATTATAGCTTCTAAATCTTGAAGTTCTCCTCTAGCAGTGTTAACAAGAATTACTCCATCTTTCATTTTTGAGATTAATTCATCATTAATTATATGATAGTTACTTCCCTTTATATATGGCATATGTACAGAAATAACATCTGATTCTGCAATAACTTCTTCTAAACTTTTAAATTCAACAACTTCTTTAGCAGCATCACTTTGGAATACATCATATCCTAATACTTTTGCACCTAATCCCTTGAAAAGCTTAGCTGTAGTTAAACCAATTCTTCCAGTTCCTAATACGCCTACTGTACAGTTTCTAATTTCTTTACTGAACATAGCAGCATCTACTGTAAAGTTTCTTTCTCTTGTTTTATTTACTGTGTAAGCAGTATGTCTTAATAACATCATTGATAATGTTACAGCAAGTTCAGATATTGCATTTGGAGAATATCCTGGTACTCTTGCAGATTCTAATCCTAATTCTTTTACAGCATCTAAATCAACATGATCAAATCCAACTGTTCTAGTTAAAACATACTTTAATCCATTAGCTTTTAA
>JAQXTC010000043.1 GCA_029219285.1 Clostridiaceae bacterium | reverse complement strand
TTTAGTGGAATATGGTTTTAGATTACCTTGTGCTTATGATAATAGACCATTAAAATTTAATGAATTTGAAAAGAAGATAAATCAAGTAGTTTTTGTTAGTGCTACACCATCTCAATATGAATTAGATAATTCAGAAGTAATTGCTGAACAAATTATAAGACCTACAGGTTTATTAGACCCTAAAATTGAAATTAGACCTGTAAAAGGTCAAATAGATGACTTATATGGAGCTATAAAAGAAACTACTGCTAGAGGTTTTAGAACATTAATTACAACATTAACTAAAAGAATGGCAGAAGATTTAACTAAATACTTAACAGAACTAGGAGTTAAGACTACTTATATGCATTCAGATGTAAAGACTATTGAGAGAATGCAAATAATAAAGGATTTAAGATTAGGAAAGTATGATGTTTTAGTAGGTATTAATTTACTTAGAGAAGGATTAGATATTCCAGAGGTGGCATTGGTAGCAATTATTGATGCAGATAAAGAAGGTTTCTTAAGGTCAGAAACTTCATTGGTACAGACTATAGGAAGAGCAGCTAGAAATTCAGAAAGTAAAGTAATTATGTATGCAGATAATATTACAGGTTCCATGGATAGAGCGATTAAAGAAACTGAAAGAAGAAGAAAAATACAAAAAGCATACAATGAAGAACATGGAATAGTACCAACTACCATAAATAAAGGTGTTAGAGAGGTAATTGAAGCTACTAAGGTAGCAGAAGATGATGCTCCATATGGAGAAAATAATGATGATACTAAGAATATGACAGCTAAAGAAAAGAAAGCTTTAATTAAGAAATATACAGCAGAGATGATGGATGCTGCTAAGAATCTTCAATTTGAGAGAGCTGCAGAACTTAGAGACTTAATTGAAAAACTAAAATAAATTTAAAGTGCTAAATCGACTTTAAATTATTATAATTGCCGGGGAAATATATTTTTCTTCGGCCTTTGTATTTTATTGACAAGAGTAACTAATGAATTTACAATATAAATAAGAACTTACGTTCGGGATTAAATTTGGACAAATTAGTTTAAAATATAAATATAAAAATGCAAGAGGTATGGATTATGAAGGATAAAATAGTTATTAAAGGCGCAAAAGTAAATAACTTAAAAAATGTAAGTTTAGAAATACCAAGAGATAAACTTGTTGTGTTTACTGGACTTTCTGGTTCGGGTAAGTCTTCATTAGCGTTTGATACTCTATATGCAGAAGGTCAAAGAAGATATGTAGAATCTCTATCGGCGTATGCTAGACAATTTTTAGGTCAAATGAATAAACCAGATGTTGAAAATATAGAAGGTCTTTCTCCAGCAATATCAATAGACCAAAAGACAACCAGTAAGAATCCAAGATCTACAGTAGGTACAATTACAGAAATCTATGATTATTTAAGACTATTGTATGCTAGAGTTGGAACACCATACTGTCCTAAGTGTGGCAAGAAGATTTCTCAACAATCAGTAGATCAAATTGTTGATAAGATTATGAGTTTTGGAGAGAGAACAAAAATTCAAATTTTAGCGCCATTAGTTAGAGGTAGAAAAGGAACTCATGAAAAAGTATTAAATAATATAAAGAAAAATGGTTTTGTAAGAGCAAGAATTGATAATGAAATATACGATTTAACAGAAGAAGAAGTAAAGTTAGAAAAGAATATTAAACATAATATTGAAGCTGTAGTAGATAGAATTGTAGTAAAAGAAGGGGTAGAAAGTAGAATTTCAGATTCTGTAGAAACTGCGCTAAAAATAGGAGATGGACTTGTTATAGCAAGTGTTATTGGTGGTGAAGACATACTATTTAGTGAAAAATTTGCCTGCCCAGATTGTGGAATAAGTATTGATGAACTTGCACCAAGATTATTCTCATTTAATTCTCCTTTTGGTAAGTGTGATAGATGTGATGGACTTGGAACTCTATTTGAAATTGACCCTAATTTAGTAATACCTAATAAGGAATTAAGCATAATGGAAGGTGCAATAGCTACTTGGGGAGGAGGACGATTAAAGGATGGTTCATGGACATATGCTATTTTAAAAGCATTAAGTGAAAAATATAAATTTTCCTTAGACACACCAGTTAAAGATTTACCTAAGAAAGTAGTTGATATATTACTTTATGGTACAGATGGCAAGAAGCTTCAAGTAGATTATGTTAAAGATGGTGTATTAGCAACATATAATCATGCTTATGATGGTGAGATTAACAGCTTAAAAAGAAGATATAATGAAACTAATTCAGATATGATAAAAAGTGAAATTGAACAATACATGAGTGATAGTTTCTGTCCAAAATGTCATGGAGCAAGGTTAAAACCAGAAGCCTTGGCTGTAAAAGTTGGAGACTTAAATATAAATGAATTCACTAAGTTATCAATAAAAGAAGAGTTAGAATACATAAATAACTTACAATTCTCGGAAAAAGATAGAATTATTAGTGATCAAATTGTTAAGGAAATAAAAAGTAGATTATCATTTCTTGTTAATGTTGGGTTAGATTATTTAGATTTAGCTAGAAGCTCAGGAACACTATCAGGTGGTGAAGCTCAAAGAATAAGACTAGCTACTCAAATAGGTTCTGCTCTAATGGGAGTATTATATATATTGGATGAACCAAGTATAGGACTTCATCAAAGAGATAATGATAAGCTTATAGCAACTTTAAAGAATTTAAGAGATGTAGGTAATACTGTTATAGTTGTAGAACATGATGATGATACAATGAGGGAAGCAGATTATATTGTAGATATTGGACCAGGAGCTGGAGAACATGGTGGAGAAGTTGTTGCAGCAGGTACAGTTGAAGAAATCATGAAAAATGACAATTCTATAACTGGGCAATATTTAACTGGAAAGAAGAAAATAGAAGTACCTAAAGAAAGACGTAAAGGTAATGGCAAAAAGATTACAGTTAAAGGAGCTAAAGAAAATAACTTAAAAAATATTAATGTATCATTCCCACTTGGAACATTAACTATGGTAACAGGTGTATCAGGATCGGGTAAAAGTACACTAGTTAATGAAATTCTATATAAGGGATTAAATAAATTAGTAAATAAGAGTAAGAATCCAGTAGGTAATCATAAAGAAATTATAGGTTATGAAAATATAGATAAAATAATTGAAATTGATCAAAGCCCTATTGGAAGAACTCCACGTTCCAATCCAGCTACTTATACAGGAACATTTGATATTATAAGAGAACTTTTTTCACAAACTCCAGAAGCAAAAATGAGAGGATATAAACCAGGAAGATTTTCATTTAATGTTAAAGGTGGAAGATGTGAAGCATGTTCTGGTGATGGAATTATTAAAATTGAAATGCAATTCTTATCAGATGTGTATGTACCTTGTGAAGTATGTAAAGGAAAGAGATATAATAGAGAAACTCTTGAAGTTAAATATAAAGGTAAAAATATAGATGAAATATTAAATATGACAGTTGAAGAAGGATTAAAGTTCTTTGAAAATTTACCTCGTATTAAAAATAAATTACAAACATTATTTGATGTTGGATTAGGTTATATAAGATTAGGTCAGCCATCAACTCAATTATCGGGTGGAGAAGCTCAAAGAATTAAACTTGCATATGAATTATCTAAAAGAAGTACAGGAAAAACTCTTTATATTTTAGATGAACCTACAACAGGTTTACATATTGATGATGTTAATAGGTTAGTTCAAATTTTACAAAGACTTGTAGATGCAGGTAACAGTGTAGTTGTAATTGAACATAATTTAGATATGATTAAATGCGCAGATTATATTATAGATCTTGGCCCAGAAGGTGGAGATAAGGGTGGTACTTTAGTAGCAAAAGGAACACCTGAACAAATTGTAAAATGTGAAGAATCTTATACTGGGAAATATCTTAAAAGATTATTATAAAACAGTATAATATGAAAATATAAATATATTTGTTATGTTTTATACATATGTTTTGTTGTATAATCTATGTAAACACAAAAATATATTTGAGGTGAAGTTATGAGTTTTTCTAAGTTATCAGCAGTGGTATTCGGTATTATTTTTATAATAGTTTTATATGGAATAATTGGATACGCATTAAGGATAATGAATAAAGATGTAAAAAGTGGCGGCAGAAGAAGAAAAACGTCAGCTAATAAAAAAAGTTATGGTGTTGAAGTATTAGAAGTAGTAGGTCAATCAAATGTAAAGAAGGGCTCAGTTATTCCAATAAAAAGTAGTGTTACTATTGGAAGAAAAGATGAAAACTCTGTAGTTATATCAGATAAACATGTTTCAGGAAATCATGCAAGGTTTATTATAAGAAATAATATTCTTTTTATTGAAGATTTAAATAGTACAAATGGTACTTTTGTAAATGATAAAAGAGTATCTGGAAAAGCAAAGCTTTTTGGAAGTGATATTATAAAGATCGGTTCAAACAGCTTTAAGGTATTATAATAAGCTAAACGATGAGGTGGTTTTGTGAAAATGAGAAAAGATGAAAGGAAGCTATTAATATTTACGTATATACTATGTATGGCTCTTTTCACTAAGTTAGCAATATTAGAAAGTCCTTTAAACAAAAAAACATTAATTATAGGATTGATTATTTGCGGAGTTGTTGGACTTTCACATTTTATTATTAGAAAGTTTTATCCTGATGGCGATAAGTTTTTACTAATATTTGCTTGTATTCTATCTATTATTGGAACTGCAATGATATATAGATTAAAACAAGATATTGGTCAAAAACAAATTATATGGTTTATAGCGGGTATAGTTATCTATATATTAACCGTTGTGATTATGCCGGAAATGAATAAGTTGAGTAAGTATAAATATGTTTATTTAGGTATAACATTAGTAACTATGCCTTTAGCAAAATTATTTGGTAGAAATATTTATGGTGCCTCAAACTGGGTATACATAGGAGGCTTTGGTTTTCAGCCATCTGAATTTGGAAAGATTGCATTAACTTTATATTTGGCTTCAGTATTAATGGAATATAGTGATGAACAAAGTGGTTCTGAACATATTAAGATGCTATTACAACCTGCATTAGTGGTTATGTATTCATTAGGATTTTTAGTTTTACAAAAGGATTTAGGTTCAGCATTAATATTTTTTGGTGTAGCAGTTTCTATACTTTATGTTGCAACATCAAAGAAGAAATATGTGTTTTCTTGTTTGGCTTTATTTTCAATTGGCTCTGTAATTGCTTATGGCATGTTTGGGCATGTAAGACAGAGAGTAAGTATATGGCTTAATCCATGGGCAGACCCATCTAATGACGGCTTTCAGATAGTAGAAGGACTATATTCAATTTCTTCAGGCGGAATGCTTGGTTCAGGATTAGGAAATGGATATCCAGGATTTGTTCCAGTAGCAGAATCAGATTATATTTTTTCTGCTATATGTGAAGAATTTGGTATGGTGTTTGGTATAGGTGTACTTATTTTAATGATGCTTCTATTTTATAGAGGTATAAGAGTAGCCTTCGTCACAGAAAATAAATTTTCGCAAATAGTAGCTGTAGGTTTAAGCACAATGATAGCATGTCAAGCTTTAGTTATTGTAGGTGGAATATTTGCTATAATTCCTCTAACAGGAATAACCCTTCCATTTGTAAGTTATGGTGGTAGTTCAATGTTAACAACATTCTTTGCACTTGGATTATTACAAAAGGTTTCAGAGGAGGGTTAGCATATGAATAATTTTAAAAATAGTGTTAAAAATGTAATGATTGTATTTACAATTTTCTTTGTAGGACTTATATCATATATTGCATATTTTCAGGCATTTAAAGCCCATGATATTTCTAATGATACAGGAAATAAAAGGTTGTGGGCTAAAAGAAATGAAGTTTTAAGAGGAACAATTTATGATAAGGATATGAATGCTTTAACGAAGAGTGAAATTACAGGAGATCTAACACAATCAAGAAGTTATACTTATAATGATTTATACGCTCATGCTATAGGATATGAAAGTCAGCAATATGGATTCGCTGGATTAGAAGCTTCATATGATGAAGAATTAACAACTTATAGCGATTTAGGAACTGGATTTAGATCATTTTTAAAAGACTTTAGTTTTGATGCATTAAAAAAATCCTTTGAAGCTAGAGGAGAAGAACAAAAAAAGGTTGGAAATAGTGTTGTTACAACATTAGATTATGATGTTCAAAAAGCAGCATATGATGCACTTGGAAATAATAGAGGTGCAGTAGTAGCTTTAGATCCTACTTCTGGTAAAGTTTTAGCTATGGTTTCTAAACCTTCGTTTAATCCTAATGATTTAGAAACAGTAATGAAAAATGCAAATAATGATTCAACTGCTGATAGTGTTTTATTAAATAGAGCAACTTCAGGAAACTATCCACCAGGATCTACATTTAAAACAATAACTACAGTTAGTGCACTAGACAATCTACCTGGAGTTACTAATAGAACATTTAATGATACAGGATGTCTTGAGTTAGGTGGAGGCAAAACTTTATCTAATTATGGTGGTGAAGCAAATGGACCTATTAATTTAAAACAAGCTTTTGGTGCTTCAAGTAACTTTGTTTATGGTTCATTAGCAATGGAGTTAGGTAACAGTAAGCTTAAAGAAACAGCAGAAAAGTTTGGCTTTAATAAAACAATACCAGCTGAAGGTTTTAGCATAGTGCAAAGCTCATTTCCATCATTGGAGTCTTATGAAAAAGGTATGATTGCTCAATCTGGTATTGGGCAAGCAAGTGTTACTGCAACACCAATGCAAATGGCACTTGTATGTAGTACAGTTGCTAATAATGGTGTTATGATGCAGCCTACTTTAGTAGATAAGGTTATTGATATGAATGGCAATACTGTTAAAACAATATCACCTAAGAAATATGCACAAATATTATCTAGTTCAGATGCTAGTACAATGAAAGATTATATGGAGAGTTACGTGGGTGAAAAGGGTTGGTCTTCATTTAGCGGATTAAATGCTGCGGGAAAAACTGGTACAGCAGACCATAATAATCCTGATGGAACACCAGCTTCTCCACATTCATGGTTCATAGGTTATGCGCCAGCTAACGATCCAAAGGTTGCAGTGGCAGTTATTGTAGAAGATGGTGGTGTAGGAGCTAAAACAGCAGCACCAGTTGCAGCTAATGTAATGAGAGCAGCATTAGGTTAAATAGAAATACAATTATTGACAGTTGATAATTATATTTTAAACAGTTAAATTTATATTAGTTGTTTGAAGTGTAGTTTTAACTGTCAATTATTTTTTGAAATAAGGAGGCTATTATGTTTGATTTTGAATATCAATTAAAGATATTACCAGAAAAACCAGGGGTTTATTTAATGAAAAATTCTCTTGGCGAAATAATTTATGTTGGTAAAGCAAAAATCTTAAAAAATAGAGTGAGACAATACTTTCAAAATAATAAGAATCACACTCAAAAAGTAAAAGCTATGGTCAAGCATATAGCTGAATTTGAGTATATTATTACTGATTCGGAAATGGAAGCACTAATTCTTGAAGGTAATTTAATAAAAAAGTATAGACCAAGATATAATATAGCCCTTAAGGATGACAAGTTTTATCCTTTTATAAAAATAACAACTAATGAAGATTTTCCAAGAGTATATATGACTAGAACTTTTGTTAAAGATGGTAATAAATATTTTGGCCCTTATACAAATGTAACAGCAGTTCATGAGACAATGGAATTAATTAAAAAGTTATTTCCTCTAAGAACTTGTAGAATGAATATTACAGAAGGTATGGAACCAGTAAGACCATGTTTAAATTATGATATAAAAAAATGTACAGCACCATGTGCAGGAAAAATATCAAAAGAAGAATATAAGGAAACAATCAATGAAATTATAGATATACTAAATGGTAAAGATAAAACTGTAATAAATAAATTAAAGCAGGATATGCAAGAGGCTTCTCAAAATTTAGAGTTTGAAAAAGCTGCAGGATTTAGAGATAAAATTTTAGCTATAAATAATCTTGCATCAAAACAAAAGGTATTTAGAGTAGTTGAGGGCGATGAGGATTTCATTAACATTTATAAAGATGAAAAAGATACGTGTGTACAAATTTTCTTTATGCGAGAAGGAAAGATTACAGGAAGAGAACACTTTATAATTGAAGATAGTGTTGATGAAGATGATGGAAGTATTATCCAGCAGGTTATCTCTAGTTTTTATTCAGGAACAGGTAAAATAGCGAAAACTATTTATGTTCCAGTAGTTGATAATTTAGAATTACTCGAAGAATTTTTAACTATTAAAAGAGGATCGAAAGTTTGGATAAAAACACCACAAAGGGGAGAAAAGAAAGATTTATTAGAACTTGTAAAGAATAATGCTAAATTAACATTAAGTCAATTTAAAGATAAAATAATTAAGGAAAAGGAAATAAATAGAGTCGCATTAGAAGAATTACAAGAAATGCTTCAATTAGACTACATACCACACAGGATAGAAGCTTATGATATTTCTAATATACAAGGAGCAGATTCAGTTGGTTCTATGATAGTTTTTGAGGGTGGAAAGGCTAAAAATAGTGACTATAGGAAGTTTAGGATAAAAACTGTTCAAGGAGCAGATGATTATAGCAGTATGAGGGAAGTACTTACTAGAAGATTTGAGCACGGTTTAAAAGAAATAAAAGAAATTCAAGCGAGAAATTTAGAATTTTCAAAAGGTAAGTTTTCAAACTTTCCAGATTTAATTATGATGGATGGAGGAAAAGGGCAGATAAATATAGCTTTAGAGGTATTAAATGAACTTGGAATATCTATAGATGTATGTGGACTTGTAAAAGATGATAAACATAATACAAGAGGAATTATTTTTAATAATGAAGAGATACTTATAGCAAGAAATTCCAATTTAATGCAACTAATAAGAAGGGTACAAGATGAAGTTCATAGATTTGCAATAACATTTCATAGAACAGTTAGAGATAAAAGAATCCTTCATTCAGTTTTAGATGATATTCCGAATGTTGGGGAAAAGAGAAAAATTGCGTTGTTAAAAAACTTTGGAAGTGTCGATAATATAAAAAAGGCATCTTTACAAGAACTTCAAACAACGCCGCTAATTGACAAAAAAAGTGCAGCAAGTATATATTCGTTTTTCAATGATAACAAAGAGTAATAATTATTTAATTAAATTATGATATAATAATTATTGCAACTATAAAGTTGAACTTGTTTAATACAAAGATTTACTTTATACTATGTAAATGGGACTTTTTTAGAAAGAGTCTAGTAAAAAGTTGAGGAGTATAGTATGAATCAGTATTTTAATTATAAAGACTTATTTCAAAAGATATATGATAAAGATAATATTAAAATAGATGAAATGATGAATGAACATATTTACTTTAAAGTGGGTGGTCCTGCGGATATTTTTTTAACACCTTCTTCAGTTGAACAATTAGTTCAAACATTAAAGTTGTGCAAAGAAAAAAAAATTCCATATTATATAATTGGAAATGGTTCAAATCTTTTAGTTAAAGATGGTGGAATTAGAGGCGTAGTTATAGAACTTACTAAAATGAATAGTATATCTGTAGAAGGAAATGTTATAAAAGCCGGAACAGGTACATTATTAAAAGATGTTTCTAAAAAAGCTGTAGATAATTCTTTAACAGGTTTTGAATTTGCATGTGGAATACCAGGTTCAGTAGGTGGAGCTGTATTTATGAATGCTGGGGCATATAATGGTGAAATTAACAATGTAATAAAGAGTGCCACAGTTATAGATAATGATTGTAATATTATAGTTTTAAATAAAAAAGAACTTGAACTTGGATATAGAACATCTAAAGTAATGAAGGAAAATTTAGTTGTAATTAGTGCTGAATTTGAATTGACTTCTGGGGAAGTAGAAAAAATTCAAGCAAGAGTTGATGATTTAACAACAAGAAGAGAAGAAAAACAACCTTTAGAATATCCTTCGGCTGGAAGTACATTTAAGAGACCAGAAGGATACTTTGCTGGTAAACTTATTCAGGATGCTGGACTTAAAGGCTGCACAATAGGTGGGGCAATGGTATCTAAAAAGCATTCAGGTTTTGTAATAAATAAAGGTGGAGCAACTGCTAAAGACATTTTAGACTTAATAGCTCATATTCAAGCAGAAGTAAAATCTCAATTTGGAGTAGATCTATATCCAGAAGTAAGAATACTAGGTGAAGACAAATAAACCATTAATTAAGAATTAAAAATGATAAATTAAAGGTTAAGGATAAAACTCCATGGGTAGTTTTAGAAAAATATAAAAGGCCGTAAGGCATTTTGGTGAGAAAGTACTTAAATGTACTTTCTTTTTTATTTAAATAATTAAATAAATTTATTATTAAAACTTTGAAGGAGTTTTTTCCTAAATTCTTAACTCTTAATTCTTAATTTAAAAATTATGTTATAATAATTTTATCAAGTAGAGTGGGAGGCATAGAAATGAGATTTGTTATAGTAACAGGATTATCAGGAGCAGGAAAAACAGAAGCAACTAAATCTTTAGAGGATCTTGGATACTTTTGTGTAGATAATTTGCCACCAAAACTTATTCCTAAGTTAGCAGAAGCATGTAATGGAGGACATATAGAAAAAGCTGCTCTTGTTATAGATATAAGAGGTGGAGTATTTTTTGATGATTTATTTGAATCATTAATGTATTTAAAAAAGAATAATTTTGAATATGAAATATTATTTTTAGATTCAACAGATGAAGTTTTAGTAAAAAGATTTAAAGAAGCAAGAAGAAGTCATCCATTGTCACCTAATGGTAGAGTGCTAAATGGAATAGATGCAGAAAGAAAAAGATTAAGAGAAGTTAAAGATAGAGCAGATATAATCATAGATACTACAAAATATGCAATAAGAGACTTAAGAGGGAAAATAACTGAGTATTATGGAGATAATATTGTGCCTGAAAAACAATTATCAGTAACAGTATTAAGTTTTGGATTTAAGTATGGAATTCCTGTAGACTCAGATCTTGTATTTGATGTTAGATTTATACCAAATCCATTTTATATACCAGAATTGAAGAAGTATTCTGGGAATGATGAACCAGTTAAGAAATATGTTTTAGCTCAAAAAGAAACTCAAGAATTTGTTGAAAAGTTAGAAGATATGCTTAAATTTTTAATACCTAATTATATAAAAGAAGGAAAGAGACAATTAATTATATCTATTGGGTGTACAGGTGGAAGACATCGTTCAGTAGCAATAGCAAATGAGATATATAGTAAGCTTAATGAGGATGGATTTAGTGCAAAAATAGAACATAGAGATATTTCTGAAGATCTTCATAAGGGAGTAAAAAAACTATGAGGTTTATGGATTGGCTTAAACCAGGAATTAAGGTTAAGCGATGGATTTCATTTGGTATATTAGGAATTTTACTAATAGCTTTTGGATTTACAGAATTGGTAACAAGAAGAGTATATGATTTATACTATAAAGTATTTTATGTATCTTTAAATATTACAGGAATATTTGTTATATATATTGCTGTAACTGAAGCTATGAAATCAATAATTGTAATGATAAATAAAGGATATCTAAAAGTTTCATTAGACAGTAAAAAAATAGAAAGTCTAATATATGAAAAAAGACTTTTAGTTAAGGGACCTAAAATAGTTGTAATTGGTGGAGGTACAGGGCTTTCGACAATGCTTAGAGGATTAAAGTATTATACTTCCAATATTACTGCTATTGTAACAGTAGGGGATGATGGTGGTGGATCAGGTGATTTAAGAGAAGATCTTGGTATGCTACCACCTGGTGATATAAGAAACTGTATTTTAGCATTGGCTGATACAGAACCATTAATGCAAGAATTATTACAATATAGATTTAAGGATGGTAGATTAAAGAATCAAAGTTTTGGTAATTTATTTTTAGCGGCAATGGCTGGAATTTCAACAAACTTTGAAGAAGCTGTTCAAAAGATGAGTTCTGTACTAGCGGTAACAGGTAAAGTTATACCAGTCACATTAGAGGACATGCAGCTTGTGGCAACTCTTGAAAATGGCAATAAAGTATATGGAGAATCTCAAATACCACAGGAAGCAATAAAACAAAAATCTAGAATTAAAAAGTTAGCAATGGAACCAGAAGATGCTGAGCCATTAGCAGAGGCTATTAATGCAATAAAGGAAGCAGATGCTATCGTTATGGGACCAGGGAGTTTGTATACAAGTGTAATTCCTAATTTACTTGTTAAGAAAATAAGCTCATCGGTTAGAAGAAGCGAAGCATTAAAGATATATATATCTAATGTTATGACTCAACCTGGTGAAACAGATGGATTTTCAGTTACTGATCATATAAAGATATTAAAAAAGTATGGTGGTAAAGATATTGTTGATTGTGTTATTGCTAATAATGGAGTAATTTCTAATGAATTAAAACAGAAATATTTAGATGAAAATTCTATAATGGTTTCTATAAATGAAAAAGAAATAAAAGCGTTAGGAATAGATTTAATTAAAGACAATATTATAAAAGTTGATAATGGCACAATAAAACATGATTCAGATAAGTTAGCAGAAGTACTAATTGATACAGTAATGGAAAAGAAATTACTATATGATAAAAAGAAGATATTTGAATACATGTATTTATCTCAACGTATTAAAGACAGAGAAAAAGAAGAAAAGGATAATTAGAAATAGTGAGTTCCAATGTTGGAATTCACTATTTTTAACGTCTAGGAATTTATAAAATCAATAAAAGCGTGGTGAAGCCACTTTTTTAATATAGCCTTAATTTGCTTATTATTACATAAATGATAAATGTAATAATGCTTATATTTATGATATAATTTAATATTGGTTAGAGAGTAATTAATCAATTATAATTTACATAGATTAAAGTCACGAAGAAAAAATAAAGGAGAATACTTATGTCATTTTCAGCAAAAGTAAAAGGAGAAATAAGTAGATATACAGAACTTACGAAGCAAGAGGCATTAGCTCAAATTTCTGCAATAATGAAGGTAAGTGGTACTATTGGATTCAGTGGAACAGGTTTATCATTTAAGATTACTACAGAGAATCCATCAAGTGCTAGATTAGTATTTTCTTTATTGAAAAGTCATTTCGATATTCATTCTAAATTAATGGTAAAGAAAAGCAACTCATTAAAAAAGAATAATATATATATGGTTGTAATAAATGAACAAATGGGAGTTAGACAATTGCTTCAAGAAACTGGAATATTAACGGAAGTTGATGGAGTAATAAGTTTAGATTATAGAATTCAAGAAGAAATGATAAAGACAGAAGAGGAAAAAAGAGCTTATATTAGAGGAGCCTTTTTAGGGGGAGGAAGTATAAGTAACCCGGAAAAAACTTATCACTTAGAATTTGTTACTCACAGTGAAGAATATGCTATAGATTTATGCAAATTAATAAATAGCTTTAGTTTGAATTCTAAGGTGATTCAAAGAAAAAACTCATTCATTATTTATATAAAAGAAGGAGAGCAAATTGTAGATTTACTTAATATAATAGGTGCTCATACATCTCTTTTAGAATTAGAAAATATAAGAATAATGAAAGAAATGAGAAATAATGTTAATAGACTTGTTAATTGTGAAACAGCTAATCTTTCAAAAACAGTTAATGCTGCAGTGAGACAAGTAGAAAGTATTAAACTTATACAAAATCAAATTGGATTACAAAGATTACCTAAAAATCTTAGAGATGTAGCTGAACTTAGATTAAATTATCCTGATGAATCTTTAAAGGAATTAGGGGAAATGCTAGATCCACCAGTTGGAAAATCAGGAGTTAATCATAGATTAAGAAAAATTGAAAAAATCGCAGAAGAATTAAGATCTACGGAATAGAGGTGAGAAGGATGGAGAATAAACAATTCTGCCACCTTCATTTACATACTGAATATAGTTTATTAGATGGTTCAGGAAAGATTCCAAAGCTTATTCAAAGAGCAAAAGAACTTGGAATGAAAAGCATAGCAATTACAGATCACGGTGTTATGTATGGTTGTGTTGATTTTTATAAACAGGCTACGGCAAATGGAATTAAACCAATATTAGGGTGCGAAGTGTATGTTGCCAGCAAATCAATGGATATTAAGCATGTTGATAAGGAAAATAAGACTAACCATTTAGTACTTTTAGTTAAAAATGAAGTTGGATATCAAAATTTAATGAAAATTGTATCTGAAGCATCAATAAGAGGATTTTATTATAAGCCAAGAGTTGATCATGACTATTTAAGAGCACATAGTGAAGGAATAATAGCATTAAGTGCATGTCTTGGAGGAGAAGTTCAGAGATATCAATTAGATGATGAATACGAAAAGGCTAAAGAAGTTGCTTTATTATATAACGAAATATTTAAAGATGGATTTTACATAGAAATACAAAATCATGGAATGCAGGAACAAAGAAAAGTTAATGAGGCGAATATTAAACTATCTAGAGAAACAGGAATACCTTTAGTCGCAACTAATGATGTTCATTATATTAATCAAAAAGATTCAAAAGCTCATGATATTCTTATGTGTATTCAAACAGGAAAAACAGTTGAAGATGAAAATAGAAGAAGATATCCATCGGATCAATTCTATTTAAAATCACCTGAGGAAATGTGGGATATGTTTTCATATGTTCCAGAAGCATTAGAGAATACTATAAAAATTGCAGATGAATGTAACTTTGATTATAAATTCCATGAATCAAAATTACCTAAATTCCCTTTACCTAAAGGGGCTGAACCATATCCATATTTAAAAGATCATTGTTACAAAGGTCTTATTGAGAGATATGATGTATTTAAAGAATTAATGGAAACAGGCTTTACTTATGAAAAACTTGATGAATTAGTAAAGGTAAATGAAGAGGCTAAAAGTTATGTTGATAGACTAGAGTATGAGCTTGGCATTATAAAACAAATGGGATATGTAGATTATTTCTTAATTGTTTGGGATTTTATTAGATTTTCAAATGAAAATGGAATACCAACAGGCCCAGGAAGAGGATCAGCTGCAGGTTCTATAGTTGCCTATACATTAGGAATAACTAAAATAGACCCTATAAAATATACTTTGATCTTCGAACGTTTCTTAAATCCTGAAAGAGTAAGTATGCCCGATATAGATTCGGATTTTTGTTATGAAAGACGACAAGAAGTAATTGATTATGTTGTAGAAAAGTACGGAAAAGATGATGTTTCTCAAATAATTACTTTTGGTACAATGGCTCCAAGAATGTGTATAAGAGATGTAGGAAGGGCTATGAATTATAGTTATGCAGAAGTTGATAGAATATCAAAAATGATACCTACTATGCCAGGGATAACTATAGATAAGGCATTAGAATTGAATCCAGAACTTAAGGATGCATATGATAATGATGAGAGAGTAAAGAATCTCATAAACATAAGTAAAGACTTAGAAGGTTTACCAAGACACTCATCTACACATGCAGCAGGAGTAGTTATTTCGTCTAAACCTTTAGTTGAGTATGTACCACTTCAAAAAAATGAAGAAATGATAGTAACTCAATTTGGTATGACCACATTAGAAGAACTTGGGCTTTTAAAAATGGACTTTTTAGGCCTTAGAACTCTTACTGTTATGAATGATGCTATAAATATGGTTAAGTATAACAGGGGCGTAGAAATTGATCTTGATAAGATTGATATTGCTGATAAACAGGTTTATAAAATGATTGGAGAAGGTAAGACAACAGGAGTATTCCAACTTGAATCTCCAGGAATGACTTCATTTATGAAGGAATTAAAACCGGATAATCTTGAAGATATCATTGCCGGTATATCACTATATAGACCAGGTCCTATGGCAGAAATACCAAGATACATAGAAGGAAAGAGAAATCCTAAGAATGTTAAATACACTACACCTGAATTAGAAAGCATTTTAGATGTAACCTATGGAGTTATGGTATACCAAGAACAAGTTATGGAGATAGTTAGAAAACTTGCTGGATATTCACTTGGACGAAGTGACCTTGTGAGAAGAGCTATGGCTAAGAAGAAGCATAAGGTCATGGAAGAGGAAAGAAAAAATTTCATTAATGGAATAGTTGATGAAAATGGAAATGTTGAAGTACCTGGATGTGTAAGAAATGGTATTTCAGCAGAAGCTGGTAATGAGATATTTGATTCCATGATGGATTTTGCATCGTATGCATTTAATAAGAGTCATGCTGCAGCTTATGCTGTAGTTGGTTATGAAACTGCATATTTAATGAAATACTATCCAGTTGAGACTATAGCAGCATATCTTAATTCATTAATGGGTACGAGTGAAAAAGTAGCTTATTATATAAAATATGCTGAAAGCCAAGGAATTCAAGTACTTCCACCAGATATTAATGAAAGCTTTTCAAAATTTACAGTTAAAGGTGATTGCATAAGATTTGGGTTAGGAGCTGTAAAAAATGTAGGTCTTAATGTAATTACAAGTATTGTTAAATCAAGAGAAGCAAAAGGTAGATTCAATTCATTTGAAGATTTTGTAGATAAGATTGATATTTCAGCGGTAAATAAGAGAGCTGTTGAAAGTTTGATAAAAGCAGGAGCTTTTGATAAATTTGGAATATTTAGATCTCAGTTATTAGCTGTTTATGAAAAAGTTATGGATGGAGCTTCAAGTGATAAAAAGAGAAATATAGATGGTCAGATAAGTCTTTTCGGACTTGCTGATGATACGTTAGATTTACCTAAGGTGTCATATCCTAATATAAAGGAATTCTCTAGTAGGAATCTTCTTGCAATGGAAAAAGAAATGACAGGACTATATTTATCAGGGCATCCATTAGATGAGTATAAAAAAAGCTTAGAACTTCAAACTTCAACAACAGTAGAAGTAATATACAAGTCTTATGACATGATGCAAGAGAATATAGGTACTGAGATTCAAGGGGAAGGCATTGGGGAAGAACCTCCAATTAATGATAATGATATAGTTATATTAGGAGGAATATTAACTGATGTTAAACAGAAAGTTACTAGAAATAATTCAATGATGGCATTTTTAACATTAGAGGATTTGACAGGTTCTATTGAAGTGATTGTTTTTCCAAGAACATTAGATAAATTAAGGCACTTAATACAGGCTGATTCATTGGTTAAAATTAAAGGAAGAGTTAGCATAAAAGAAGATGAACTTCCAAAACTTATATGTGAAACTATAGATGGACTTGAAAAGGTAAATAGTAATAAAGTTTATATAAGAGTTAATAATGAGGAAGAAGTAAGAAAAGCTAATTTTGAGTTAAGGCAAATAATATCAGAGTATACAGGAAATACACCTATTTATTTGTTTGATGCAGAAAAGAAAAAGTACTATAGATTGCAACAAGATAAATGGATAAATGAAGATGAAGAAATATTAAGTATATTGAGAAAAAAATATGGTGAAAAAAATGTGATTGTTGTTGAGAAATAAAATAAAAATTTCTAAAAAATTACATTTAATTTAATCGGGTTAAAGAAAAAGCAAACTATTTGGTATGTTTATCCAAAAAAAAGTTTGCTTTTTGCATTAAATTAATATACTATTAGCTAATTAAATGATTAAAAAACAATAAATTAATTGATAAATACTTAATTAAATCGAATAAAAAGACAAAAATCGTAAAAAATATAGATGAAAAAATGAAAAATAATCAAATGAAAAATATTACAATAATTAATTAGTAAAAAGTTCATAAATAGTAGATTAAATTGTCTTTACTAGGGTATAATAGAAGTGTGAAATTTAAGTTAGTAGTAGTTTGCACAAATTGAATCAAAAAATATTAAAAAAGTTATACAAGAATTACATTGATAAATCTTCACAATTTTTGTACAATAGTAGACGGTAATTAATATGTGGACAGATTATGTTGACATGGGACAATTGTTGCCCCACCTTTATGTGTAAGGAGGAACAATATAGATGAAAAGAATAGCTATTTTAACAAGTGGCGGAGATGCGCCAGGAATGAATGCTGCTATTAGAGCAGTAACAAGAACAGCGTTAGATAAAGGCTTAGAAGTTATGGGTATCAAAAGAGGATACAGTGGATTGTTAAATGGTGAAATAGTTCCAATGGACAGAAAATTTGTTTCTGATATAATTCAAAGAGGTGGTACTATTTTAAGAACTGCCAGGTGTGCTGAATTTAAACAAGAAGAAGTAAGAAAAAGAGCAGTAAAGATTCTGAATGCTTACGGAATTGATGCTTTAGTTGTTATTGGTGGAGATGGTTCTTTTACAGGAGCCAAGCTTTTGTCAAAGTTAGGTGTAATGACTGTTGGACTACCAGGAACAATTGATAATGATTTGGCTTACACAGACTACACAATAGGATTTGACACAGCATTAAATACAATAGTAGATTCCATTAACAAAATTAGAGATACATCCACATCTCATGAAAGAGTTTCCATAATAGAAGTTATGGGAAGACATTGTGGAGACTTAGCACTTCATGCAGGTATAGCAGGAGGTGCAGAAGCAATCTTAGTTCCAGAACTAGAATTTGATAAAAATGATTTATGTAGAAAAATACTAGATGGTAAATCATCGGGTAAAATGCATAATTTAGTTATTTTAGCTGAAGGAATTGGTGGAGCAAATGAACTAGCAAAAGAAGTTGAAGATGTTACAGGCATTGAAACAAGAGCAACTATTTTAGGGCATGTTCAAAGAGGAGGAAGTCCAAGTGCTTTTGATAGAGTTTTAGCTTCAAAAATGGGAGCTAGAGCCGTTGAAGTATTATTAGAAGGAAAAACTTCAAGAGTTATTGGGATTCGAGATAATAAAATTGTTGATGACGATATAGATGAAGCATTAGCAATTGAGAGAAAATTTGATATGAATCTATATGATATAGCAGAAATAATATCAAAGTAATAAACAAGTTATAATTTTTTTTATTATAAATTTAAAAGGTAATGAACCAGAAGGAGTGTATTTTCAATGAGAAAGACTAAAATGATCTGTACAATTGGACCTGCAAGTGAAGATGAAGCAATATTATCAAAAGTTATAGAAGCAGGTATGAATGCTTCAAGACATAACTTTTCACATGGAGACCATGCAGAACACGGTGCAAGAATAGAAAAGGTTAAGAGATTAGCTAAGAAATATAACAAAGAAATAGCTATCATTCTTGATACAAAAGGACCAGAAATAAGAACTGGTAAATTTGAACCAAACAAGGTTGAATTACAAAAAGGTTCTGAATTTACAGTTTATGCTGGAGATATGTCAGTAATAGGTGATACAACTAAATGTGCTGTTACTTATGAAGGATTAGCAAAAGATGTTGTACCTGGAAATACTATCTTAATAGATGACGGTTTAGTAGGATTAACTGTTAAATCTGTTGAAGGAAACGCTATTAAGTGTGAAGTTCAAAACACTGGATTAGTTGGAACTCACAAAGGAGTTAATGTTCCTGGAGTATCAATTAAATTACCAGCTTTAACTGAAAAGGATAAGGGAGATTTAATATTCGGATGTGAAGTTGGAGTAACTATGATTGCTGCTTCATTCATAAGAAAAGCTGATGACGTTAGAGCTATCAGAAAGTTATTAAACGAAAACGGCGGAGAACATATACTAATTTGTTCTAAAATCGAAAACCAAGAAGGTGTTGATAACATCGATGAAATCTTAGCAGAATCTGATTTAATCATGGTTGCTAGAGGAGATCTTGGTGTTGAAATTCCAATAGAAAACGTACCAGCAGTACAAAAGATGATTATCAAGAAGTGTAACGAAGCTGGAAAGCCAGTTGTAACTGCAACTCAAATGTTAGACTCAATGATTAGAAACCCAAGACCAACAAGAGCAGAAGTTTCAGACGTAGCTAACGCTATATTCGATGGAACTGATTGTATCATGTTATCTGGTGAAAGTGCTAACGGAGACTACCCAGTAGAAGCTGTTAAGACTATGGCTAAGATAGCTGAAGAAGCTGAAAAACAATTAGACTATAAAGTAGCTGTATCTCAAGCTAAGAGCCACGTTCCAGCTATGTCAGGTGTTATAGCAAGAGCTGCTTGTAACGCTGCTGATGAATTAAAGGCATCTGCTATAATTTCATCAACTCAAAGCGGAGCTACTGCTAAGAGATTATCTCAATGCAGACCAGAATGTCCAATCATTGCTGTTACTCCTTGCGAAAAGGTTGCTAAGAAGTTAGCATTCTCATGGGGTGTATATCCAATCGTTGCTGATAAGATGGAATCTACAGATGAAATGATGGCAAAATCAGTTGCTATAGCTGAAGAAAATAACTACGTTAAGAAGGGTGAAACTGTAGTAATAGCTGCAGGTGTTCCAGTTGATAAGACTGGTTCTACTAACTTAATGAAAGTTAGCGTTGTTGAATAATTTAATCAACGTACTATAAAAGAAGACTAACCGTAAGGTTAGTCTTTTTTCATATTACATATAAAAAATAAATATACCAATAAGAATGAGAATGTTGCCAATAAGTTTTTTTAGTGTTATTTTTTCTTTTAAAAATGTTAAGCTTAATATCATTACAAATATGTAACCTGTTGATTCAATTATAGGACCATTTTTATAGTCTAACCCTTTGAATGCATAAATAGTTAATATTGTTGATAAAATCATCATGGAATAACCGATTATAACATAATGATTAAGATATTCTTTCAAAAGACAAGAATGCTTTTTTAAAGCACTTTTCTTTAATAAAATTTGTGAAAGTGATGCCACTAACACTGATATTACTAATACTACTACATACTTATTTATCATTATCTAAATTCACTATGATTGTTCCGACAATAACAATCAAAACTCCTATAATATTTTTTGGTGTGATAGTATTGTTAAAAAACAATACAGCCCATATCATTGACCACAATAATCCAAGAGCTCTATTTGCATAAGCAATAGACAATTCAAATCTTTTTATTATTTCTTGCCAAAGAACTGCATAAAGGCCTAATGATAAGATTTCTAGCCCATAAAGCAATATAAAGTTAGTAGAAAGAAATTCATGGTTTGAAGCAAACTTTGCTATAACGCTAGAGATAGTATAAATTATTACTACTACTTGAAGTAATAGTATATTTTTTAGTTTTATAAGTTGTATGTTCATTATAAGTCCATTACCTCCTTAGCTTCTTTAGGATTAGCGTAAGTTAAAATAAAGTAACCAAACCTGCTAGAGCTATCAGTGACCTGACGGGAATTTATATCTTCTATTTCACTTATAAAATATATTGAATTAGGATTATGTTTTTTTATCTTATCCAAAAGCTCTAAATCCTTTTTATTAAAGATAAATCGAATGATTGAGATTTTAGGTTCTAAAGTTTTATTAAAATCTGGGTACTTACCACAAGCTGTGTCTATAACCATTTTTAAAAAATCATAACCTGTAGATAATTGGACTAAATCTGATCCAATACAATCTCCACCCATTCTTGCGCCTATTTCGATTATTCTGATATTACCTTCAGGTGTAATCTTAAATTCTGAATGAGAAGCCCCATTTGTTATTTTTAGTGCATTTAAGGCTTTGAAAATAGTATTCTTTACTTTTTTTTGCACATCATCGGATAAATCACAAGGTTGCATATGTCCAGTTTCTATAAAGTGAGGTGAACCTGTTGTGAATTTTTTTGTTATAGTTAGGAAATGATGTTGACCTTTAAAAGAAATACACTCACAACTATATTCATTACCATCTATGTATTCCTCAATAATTGCTTTTTTCTCAAAAGAATTATTAATAGCATTAGAAATTGCTGATTTCAAATTTTTATCATCATATAGCTTAGTAATAGCTCTACTTCCAGAGCGATCTGTTGGTTTTATGATGATAGGAAAATGTAATTTAGAAATTGAAGGAGAAGTATTATCAGTAATTAAAAAGTTAGGTGTTGGAATTTTATTTGCTTTAAAAGCTTCTCTCATTTTAAATTTATTAGTAGAAATAGATGTACATTCAAGACTGTTAGAAGGTAAATTTAATTTATTTGCAACATAATTCACAGTGATAGTAGCAAGGTCAGATGCTATTGTGGTTATGGCATCTGGTTTTATTTTTCTACATTCATCAAGGATTTTTTCTTTCTCGATAATACTAATTGGATAGAAATAATCTGCAGTTTTTTCACCTACAGCACCATCTTTCCAGGCAAAGACATGAGTTTCAAATCCCATTTCCTTTGCTTTTTTGATTAAGGGATTTTGAAAATAATTTGCGCCTATAATAACTATTTTCTTCATATTAACACTTCCTTAAAACTTATAAAATTCTTTGATTTTTTTGATTACATAATTTTGATCGTCACGCGAAAGATTATAATACATAGGAAGTCTTAATAAACGTTCACTTTCTTTAGTAGTATAAATATCATCTCCGTTAAAACGACTAAACTTTTTAGCAGCTGGTGCAGTGTGTAAAGGAATATAATGAAATACACATTCAATTCCATTTTGCTTAAGAAATGATATAAGAGCTGTTCGTTCGTTTAAATCTTTTGCCTTTATATAATACATATGAGCATTATGTTTACATTCTTTAGGAATATAAGGTTGTTCAATTAAACCTGCATTTGCTAAAGGCTTAAGATTATCATTATAGTAATTCCAACTTTCAAGACGATTATTATTTATTTCATCACAAAGTTCTAATTGTGGTAAAAGATATGCAGCATTAAGATCACTAGGTAAATATGAAGAACCAAAATTTACCCAAGTATATTTATCAATTTGACCTCTGTAAAATTTACTTCTATTTGTACCTTTTTCACGAATTATTTCTGCTTTTTCGGCATAAGATGAATCTTTAAATAAAATGGCACCACCTTCTCCCATACTATAATTCTTTGTTTCATGAAAGCTATAACAGCCAAAGTTACCAATTGTTCCAAGAGCTTGTCCGTTGTAAGTGGACATAACCCCTTGGGCAGCATCTTCCACAACAAATAAATTATGTTTTTTAGCAATTTCCATTATAGTATCCATTTCACAACCAACACCTGCATAATGAACAGGAACAATAGCTTTGGTTTTATCAGTTATTGCATCTTCAATTAGTTTTTCATCGATATTCATGGTGTCAGGTCGTATATCAACAAAAACGATTTTAGCACCTCTTAGAACAAAGGCATTTGCTGTAGAAACAAAAGTATATGAAGGCATTATAATTTCATCACCTTCATTAATATCAGCAAGGATAGCTGCCATTTCTAAAGCATGTGTACATGAAGTTGTTAAATAGAGGTTAGCAACATTAAATTTACATTTTAAAAATTCACTACATTTTTTAGTAAATACACCATCTCCACAAATTTTATGATTTTTGATTGCTTCATTTAGAAATTTCATTTCGTCACCTGCGTAAGGTGGAATGTTAAAATTAATCATTTTTTGCCTCCTAAGATAAGATTATTACTAATTGCCTTAATTATAGTATTTTGGAACAATAATGTTTGTAAAACACAAGATTGATATAAGAATACATACTAAGCAAATTGTATAACGTGTAACCTTAAATAACTTTGTATTTTTAATTAATTTATTTAGTATATTGTTAATCCCAGTTGATATAAAGTACATAAAAGGTATCAACATTGGAAGACTATATCTTCCTTGGGGTTCAAAATCACAAGTATATGAATAAATAATATTTAATATATTTGGAATTATAGCTGATATAAACATGACAATGTTAAAGAGACTTTTTTTCTTGCTTAAGGAATCACTCTTTTTGAAGAAAAAAATCTTTTTAAAATAACAGAGACAACCAATAATTCCAATTATAAATATAAGTGAATAAATATAATACATCCATGGATATATTAATATATTCATATATCCAAAGATACCTATGAAACTCATATAAGTTACATTTAGCCAACCCATTTTAAAAAGCATACAGAATAATGAAATATTATTGTGTAAAGGTGTTTGTATTTGAGATGGTTTATATTGATCTATAGCATACATTTCAGAATAATGATTTGATGTTTTTAGACCAAGAATATCACCATCATAAATTAGATAGTTTCTTAAAAACCACCAGCCACAAAGAAGAATTACAACAGCAGAAACAAAACAGCATTTTTTAAAAATAATACTGTATTTTTTACTTCCTGTTTTTGCAATCAATTGTGAGATAGGAAATACAAACATGCTACATAGTATAAAGCCATAAGCATTGTAATATGATAAAGCACAAATAGATAATGAAATGCCCAAGAATAGGTAATCCTTCATTCTCCAATCATGCTCTAAGCCCAATAACCAGCTATATATTATAAGGGCAGTTGAAAATATCGCTAGTGAATCTGTATTTACATATGAAGATATAAATACAAATTGGGGTAATAGTGAGACTAAAATAATAAATATCCAATTATTCTTACCAGAAAACAATTTTTTATTAGTTTTAATTGCCATTATAACTGTTCCGGTTGAACATAAGATACTCACTAGTCTTGCAGAAAAAAGTAACACTGTAGGATTATATGAAAATATACTAGTGATTTTCATGAAAAATCCACTAATTATATATGATAGTATAGGGGTAAAACCATAGGATATTCCCCAAATTGGATTTCGTAATGATGGATCGCCACCATGTGGTAAACATCCATTGTTAAAAATATATTGGCATATCTGGTATCTCATTTCTTCATCCGGCGCTGAATTAAATGGCTGAACTATAGCCCAACAAACAAAAAAAATAAACATGAAAAATACAAAAATTATTTCTGAATAAAAGCTTCTTTTTTCTAATTTAGTCATTTTACCTCCAAGTAATCTTTATAAATTGAATAATACTCTAAATAATAAAATACGCTAATTTTATTAAATAAAAATTAAAAGTTTAATAGAAAATATATAAGTAAGGATTTTCTATACTATAATTATAAAGTAAACAATGGATATAATTGTTAAGAATTAATGACAAAAGGTGGGGATTAATATGGAAAAATTATCAATAGTAGTACCGGTTTATTTTAATGAAGATAATTTAGTGCCTCTATATGAAGACTTAAAGTGTAAAGTATTAACAAAATTAAAATGTAAATATGAACTGATTTTTGTTGATGACGGTTCTAAGGATAATTCATATAAGGTAATGTGTGAGTTAGCTAAAAAGGATAATAATATTAAACTAATAAAGTTAGCGAGAAACTTTGGTGAGCATGCAGCAATTTTAGCTGGACTATCAAATTGTACTGGAGATTGTGCAATAAGAAAGGCGGCAGATTTACAAGAACCATCAGAAATGATTTTAGAGATGTTAGAGAAGTATAACGAAGGTCATAAAGTTGTGCTAGCCTTGAGAAAAGACCGAGAAGAACCAGTAATTCAAAAGTTTTTTTCAGGATTGTATGCTTGGATAATGAAAAAGTTTGCTTTACATAATATGCCCAAGGGAGGCTTTGATAGTTTCTTAATTGATAGACAAATAATTGATATATTGCAGTTAATGAATGAAAAAAATACTTCATTAATGGCTCAGATTTTATGGAGCGGATTTAAATATGAAAAAGTATATTATGTTAGAAAGAAGAGAGAAATAGGTAAGTCTAGATGGACAATGTCAAAGAAAATAAAGTTGGTATTTGACTCGTTATTAGGATTTTCATATGTTCCAATAAAACTTATTAGCTATATAGGCTTTATATCATTCTTAGTTTCTATAATTGGCTTTATTATTATATTAATAAAAAAAATTTCAGGTAAAATTACAGTAGAAGGATATGCTGCAATAATGATGGCAATGCTTATGGGTTTTGGAATAATAATGCTATCTTTAGGAATATTAGGTGAATATATGTGGAGAATGTTTGATGCAGCAAGAAATAGACCACCATACATAATTGATGAAATAAAAAATCAAGAAGAGGATAAAAAAGTTAATAAAATATAGTGGATATAAATTACAGCAATCATTTACAAAAAACGAGAAATAGTATATCATATATTTGTACCAATAAATAAAAAATGTTGAGACAAGATGTCTGTTGAATACCATAATAAGGAGGGAGAAAAATGAAGTTTCCAAAAGACTTTTTATTTGGAGCGGCTTCAGCAGCTTATCAAGTTGAAGGTGCTTGGAATGAAGATGGGAAAGGTGTTTCTAACTGGGATGTATTTGTAAGAATACCAGGGAAGACATTTGAAGGGACCAATGGTGATGTAGCAGTAGATCATTACCATAGATACAAGGAAGATATTAAATTAATGGCGGAAATGGGACTTGAATCATATAGATTTTCAATCTCCTGGCCAAGAATTATACCTGATGGAGACGGGGCAGTGAATCCTAAAGGAATAGAATTCTACAACAATATAATTAATGAATGCTTGAAGTATGGAATAGTACCATTTGTTACTTTATATCATTGGGACATGCCTCAAGTAATGGAAGAAAAAGGTGGATGGTTAAATAAGGATACAATCGATGCATTTGTAAGATATGCAAAGGTGTGTTTTGAAAACTTTGGAAACAGGGTTAAACATTGGATTACATTTAATGAAACTGTAGTATTTACTAAAGGTGGATATATAAGTGGAGCACACCCACCAGCTATAGAAAATGACCAAAAGAAGTATTTTACATCTACTCATAATGTATTTGTTGCTCATGCTAAGTGTGTAGAACTTTATAAAGGTTTAAATCAATATGGAGAAATAGGTATTACACATGCTTATAGTCCAGCATTTAGTGTTGATGATAAACCAGACAATATAGATGCAACTAAACATGCTAATATGTTTGAAAGCTGGTGGTTCTTTGATCCAGTATTAAAGGGAGAATATCCTGAATATTGCCGTAAGGTTTTAGAAGAAAGAGGGGTATTCCCAGAAATTACTGAGGAAGAAGCTGATCTTCTTAAGAGAAATGCACCTAAGAATGATTTTGTTGGATTAAATTATTATCAACCTCAAAGAGTTGCTAAAAACTATGATGTTGAATCAAGTGAAGGACAAAGTGCTACAGGGGCAGCAGGAGGAGTATACTTTGATAAGTATTATAAGACTGTTGTTTTACCTGATAAGAAGTATACTAAATGGGGATGGGAAATATCTCCAGAGGCCTTTGTTGATGGAACTAACATGTTAAGAGAGAGATATGGAGATCAACTAAAAATGTATGTTACTGAAAATGGTTTAGGTGATCAGGATCCAATAGTTGATGGTGAAATTATGGACGTACCAAGAGCTAAATTCATTGAAGAACATTTAAAGGCTTGCAAAGAAGCAATTGCTCAAGGAGCAAATTTAAAGGGATATTTTGCATGGTCTGTAATAGATTTATTAAGCTGGTTAAATGGATATAAGAAGCAATATGGATTTATATACGTTGACCATAAAAATAATTTAGCTAGAAAGAAGAAGTATTCTTATTATTGGTATAAGAATGTTATAGAATCTAGAGGAGAAGATTTATAATTTTTTAAACTATTTTTCCTAATTTAAGATAGAATTTTCTTGATTTTAAAATAGTATTTGTATTCTGTGGGGGAAATATAAAATACTATGAGTTAAAATATACCTGTAAATAATAATAGCTCTTTACATAAGTAATTAAATGTGTTGCAATATACTTATGTAAAGAGTTTTAATTATATAAGTGGAGGCAAAAAGTGGCTATAAAATATAAAGAAATAAGCGAATCAATTCAACTAAAGATAATTGATGGATTATATAATAATACAAAAAAGCTACCAACAGAAGAACAGTTAATGCAGGAATATAATGCAAGTAGAAATACAATAAGAAAAGCTATAAGTATATTGGTTGATAGAGGATATATATATCAAGTTCAAGGAAGTGGTATTTTTATTAGAGAAACAAGTAGGGATGGATGTATAACACTTGGGAATATAAGAGGCTTAACAGGTGATTTTAAATCTAGAAAGATTACAACTAAATTGCTGGATTTGAGTATTAT
>JAQXTC010000042.1 GCA_029219285.1 Clostridiaceae bacterium | reverse complement strand
AAAAGGGCTGTTTTTGTGTGTAATATGGTATAATATATGTATGGGATAGATAAGGAAGTCGCGAGCCTTATTGAAAAGTAACTATCCGAGGTTATTTCCCTAAAATTAAAATTTAATATATCGGAAAAAGAAACATTGTCGGAGGTGTTTTTATTATGCTCAAAAACATTTATGGAGTTATTTATAAGATAACAAATAAAATTGATGGGAAGGTGTATATTGGACAAACTAAACATAGCTTTGATGAAAGATATCATTATAATTTAGAAAAATATACACATAATTTACCTTTGAAAAATGCTATTAAAAAATATGGTATTAATAATTTTGAAATAAATAAATGCATTGATGTAGCATTTAGCGAAATAGAACTTGATATTAAAGAAGAATGTTATATAAGCATTTATAAATCATATAAAAATGGTTATAATTTAACACTAGGTGGAGATGGAATAAAAGGACTTGCAAAAGAAAAACATGGGATGTATGGAACACATAGGACTGGTTCAGAAAATCCTTTTTATGGTCATAAACACACAGAAAGAACTATAAAACATTTAAAAGAAGTCTTTAAGAATAGAAACTATAATGGCAAAAATAATCCGAACTATGGGAATGGAGATAAAATAAAGGGCAATAAAAATCCTATGTTTAAATTATCTCCCAAAGATAGAATGGATAAACAAACATATGAAATATGGTTGAAGAAAATTAGAGAAAAACATTATGGTGGCAAAAATCCCAACGCCACTAAAGTTATTTGTATAACTACTGGAAAGATTTTTGATAGTATTGTGGAAGGTGCAAATTTTTATAAAATATCTGCATCTGGAATAAGACAAAATTGCATACATAAAAGTAAACATTCAGGGAAGCTTGATGATGGTACTAAATTGCAATGGGAATATTTAAAGGAATCTGTTTAACAGGTTCTTTTTTATTGCTGAAAGGAGGTGATTAAGGTTGTCTAGTGCTTCAATAAAAATATCTAAGAAAATATTTAATGATGCTTATTTACCATATTTACAAGAATATGATAAGAGATTTGATGTATATTATGGTGGTGCTGGTAGTGGAAAATCAGTTTTTGTAACTCAGAAATTATTATATAAATATTTAAAATATCCTAATAGAAAATGTCTTGTAATAAGAAAAGTCCAAGCTACTTTAAAAGATTCTTGTTTTGCTTTATTTAAAAGTGTTATAAGTCAATGGCATTTGTACGAACAATGCAAGATAAATAAAACAGATTTGACTATAGAATTACCAAACGGAAGTATATTTTTATTTAAGGGTTTAGACGATCCTTAGTTGCCTGAACGTATTAAATCTATAGCTGGAATTGATGATATATGGGTTGAAGAATGCACAGAAATAAATGATTTTGATTTTGACCAATTAACATTAAGACTACGTTCTAAGAATCCATATAACCAAGTATTTGCTAGTTTCAACCCAGTAAGTAAAAGTAACTGGGTTTTTTCACGTTGGTTTAATCCTATGGATAGTATGCCGAGGACAGATTTAAAAAACACAATGGTTCTTAAGACTACTTATAAGGATAATAAGTTTTTACCTAAAGAATACATTGACAATCTATTGGAGATGGAGAAAACTAACCCTGTTTACTACAGGATTTATGCTTTAGGTGAGTTTGCAACACTTTCCAAGCTTATTTATACAAATTGGGAAGTGCAGGAGTTTGATTATAGGCAGATATTAAAAGAAAAGTATGACAGAAAGGCTATTTTCAATCTTGATTTTGGTTATACCAATGACCCTACTGCCTTTGGAGGTGAAATTTTAGATGAAGCAAATAAAATAATATGGGTTTTTGATGAATTCCAAGAAAAAGGCTTATTGAATGATGAAATTGCTACAAAGATTGCTGATTTAGGCTACAGGAAAGAAGTAATTGTGTGTGATAGCGCTGAACCTAAATCTATTGATGAATTAAAACGTAATGGAATTACAAGAGCTGTTGCATCTATTAAGGGCAGAGATAGTATTATCAATGGTATTCAGTTGTTGCAGCAATATAAAATTATTGTTCATCCAAAGTGTAAATACATCCAGGAAGAATTAAAAAATTATTGCTGGAAAAAAGATAAAGATGGAAATTACATAAACACTCCAATAGATAAGTTTAACCATGGTCTTGATAGTTTGAGATATGGAATTACTTATGCAATTCAAAATAAAAAAGCTAGTTTTAGCATTGTCTACAGGTAGAAAGGAAGTGAGAGCATGGACCAAAAAGAAATTGAATTTTTACAGAAATGTTATGCTGATTATTTAGTCAAATTAGGTCACTATGATGATATTAACAGATATTATTATGGGAATACTGATAGTTTAGCTGAATTTGTACCAAGAGAAGGCAGAAGCAATCTTAAAGTTAATACTAATTTTATTCAAAAGTTAGTAGATGAAGAAGCACAATATAGTTTTGGAAATGATGTTACCTATACAAGCATTGAGGATAATGATCAAGTTGTAAAAGATATTAATTACCATCTTAAAAATAATAAATCAGACCATGATATCAATTTAGGAATTGAATTAATTAAGTATGGTATGGCTTTTGAAATAAATTATTTAGAAGAATATGCTCCTAAG
>JAQXTC010000041.1 GCA_029219285.1 Clostridiaceae bacterium | reverse complement strand
GCCAATTAATCTCTTCGCCAATGCTAACAGAAATCTGCACCCCTTTAACCCTATTCTTTTCCTCAAAAGCCTTATAAGAATCCACTATTGCTATAGGTAAAATATTTTTCTTAGACTTCACAGCTAACTTAAAGCTCCCATATAAATGCTAACATAATAATGTAGATAAATGATCATTTAAGAATGTAATAAAATAACTTTATAAATTATAATTACCAATAGAGGTGGAGGTAATTATGATTTATAAAGTAAATGTGAATTCTGAAATAAAAATTAATAATTTAGAAGATCTTCATAAATTAAAAGTTATTATGGAGGCGAATAATTTGAAAGTGAATAAAAGCCAAATAGCAAGAGAACTTGGTGTGGATGCCCGTACCGTAGGTAAATATTTAAATGGATATGTAAAAAAATCAACTCGAAAAAGAAAGTCAGCAATTGATGATTTCAGACCTATTATAAAATCTCTTTTAAGTAAAGATTCTATCCAAGTATTCTACTACAAGAGAGTACTATGGCAATATCTAAAAGACAACTATGGCTTAGACTGCGCACAATCTTCATTTCGAAGATACATATCTAACAATCCTGAATTTGATGAATATTTTAAACGCAGGAAAAAGGGGTACATATCCAATAAATCTACTATGAGATACGAAACAGGAAAAGGACATCAAGCTCAATTAGATTGGAAAGAAAATATTGAATTTGTTTTAAGTACTGGAGAAATTGTTAACATAAATATTTTTGTACTAATACTTTCATATTCAAGATTTCGAGTTTATAGGTTATCACTAGATAAGACGCAAGATATACTGTTTTCTTTTTTAAATGAATCTTTTGAAATCTTTGGTGGCGTTCCAGAAGAACTCTTAACAGACAATATGAAAACTGTCATGGATCAGCCAAGAACTTCTTATAGTCCAGGAAAGGTAAATAATAGATTTAAGCAATTTGCTGATGACTACGGATTTAAAGTCCGTCCCTGCATAGCAGGCAGACCGAATACTAAAGCAAAGGTAGAAGCACCAATGAAATTATTAGATGAAATTAGAGCTTATAATGGTACTCTTAATTTTGATGAATTACATGGTTTGGTAGAGACACTTAACAACAGAATTAATAGTACCTGTCACACAGCTACTGGCAAGATTCCAGTTTTACATTTAGAAAAAGAAAAAGATTCCTTACTTGAGCTTCCTACCCCTCAAATAAGAAATCATTACAGCATCATAACTACAAGTGTTAAAGTTAATCCACAAAGTATGATTTCATATAAATCAAATCAATATTCTGTACCACCAGAATACATAGGAAAAAAACTAAAACTACAAGTGTATGATAATCAACTACACTTATATTATAACACACATTTAGTTACTATTCATGAGATTAAAAAACAAAAGTTGAATTATCATACTAATCATTACTTGCAAATTAGTTCTTTAACATTTAAAAATTGCGAATATGAAATTGAAGAAATAGCAAAAAATAATTTAAAGATGATAGGAGAAATATATGGTGACTAATAGCGCGTATACTCAATTAATTAAAAATTTTGAGTATCTAAAATTACAACAAATGATAACTCATTTAGATGAAGTTATTGATTTTTCTACTAAGAATAACTTATCTTTCATAGATGCTCTTATTAAGCTTACATCTTATGAAATAGATTATAAAGAAGCTACTATGATTAAAGCTATGGTTAAAGTAGGAGCTTTTCCTCATACCAAAGAAGTTAAAGATTTTGACTTTGACTTTCAACCATCTATAAATAAAGATCAAATCTTAGATTTTACATCTTTAAGATTTTTAGAAGCCAAAGAAAACATTGTGTTTTTAGGGACAAGTGGTGTTGGTAAAACACATCTAGCTACGGCTATAGGTATCGCTGCCGCGAAGCGTAGATGCAGTACATACTTTATTAAATGTAATGATTTATTGCAGCAATTAAAAAGAGCTAAGCTGGAAAACAGACTAGATTCAAGACTTAAACATTTTAGTAAGTACAAGCTTCTTATAATAGATGAGCTGGGATATCTGCCTATTGATAAAGAAGATTCAAAGCTATTTTTCCAACTTATTGATATGAGATATGAGAAAAAAAGTACTATAATAACTACTAATATAAACTTCAATTCTTGGGATGAAATATTTTTAGATCCTATAATTGCAAATGCTATTTTAGATAGGATTCTTCACCACGCTCACGTAGTTTCTATTACTGGAAATTCTTATAGCTTGAAAGATTATATAAATTTTGAAGATAGCTAAAAACTACATTCTTAAATGATCAAAATAATACATTTTTATATTGACATTTATAATGACCTCCCCAGGTAAGAACGTGCACTTTCGCTTCATCTATCTGCCACATTTACTTTATCTATTTTCGGATAGTTATAGGGCTTTACTTTGTTTTGCAAGTTTACCCATAGATATAAGCCTCAAATGTGATTCGTGTACCTCAGACCAAAGCTTTGCCGTCGACTTCCTTCAGATTCCGCCTCACGATGGACACCCTTGTCTTAAGCTATACGGTTGGCACTATCAGCCCCCGTTACGGACTTTCACCGATTAGTGCACGCCCATGCTGGGCGCACAAAAATAAGAGCAGAGAAAAATCTCTGCTCTTAAACATAGTAATAAGAACTTTGACGTCTTAAGTCCTAATTACAATACATACATACATCACTACTAGAATTATTCTACTATGCTAGTAACAACTCCTGAACCTACAGTTCTTCCACCTTCTCTAATGGCAAATCTTAATCCTTCATCCATTGCTACTTGAGTTATTAATTCAACGTTCATATCAATGTGATCTCCAGGCATTACCATTTCCATTCCTTCTGGTAACTTGATTGTACCAGTTACGTCAGTTGTTCTGAAGTAGAATTGTGGTCTATATCCATCAAAGAATGGAGTATGTCTTCCACCTTCTTCTTTCTTAAGAACGTAAACTTGACCTACGAACTTGCTGTGTGGGTGTACTGAACCTGGTTTAGCTATTACTTGACCTCTTTCGATGTCAGTTCTTTGGATACCTCTTAAAAGAGCTCCAACGTTATCTCCAGCTTGTGCTTCATCTAGTAACTTTCTAAACATTTCTATTCCTGTTACTACAGTCTTAGTCTTTTCTTCTTTTAATCCTACGATTTCAACTTCATCACCAACGTGAAGGATACCTCTTTCAACTCTACCAGTTGCAACAGTTCCTCTACCAGTGATTGTGAATACATCTTCGATTGGCATTAAGAAAGGCTTATCTGTAGCTCTTTCTGGAGTTGGAATATAGCTGTCTACAGCATCCATTAATTCCATTATGCACTTAGTAGCTTCAGCATCAGTTGGATTTTCTAATGCTTTTAAAGCTGATCCTGTTATTACTGGAATATCATCTCCTGGGAAGTTGTATTCGCTTAATAATTCTCTAACTTCCATTTCAACTAATTCTAATAATTCTGGATCATCAACCATATCAGCCTTGTTTAAGAATACTACGATATAATCAACACCAACTCTTGAAGCTAATAGGATGTGTTCTCTTGTTTGAGGCATTGGACCATCTGCTGCAGATACAACTAAGATAGCTCCATCCATTTGAGCAGCACCAGTGATCATGTTCTTAACATAGTCAGCGTGTCCTGGACAGTCAACGTGAGCATAGTGTCTGTTATCAGTTTGATATTCAACGTGAGCTGTGTTGATTGT
>JAQXTC010000040.1 GCA_029219285.1 Clostridiaceae bacterium | reverse complement strand
TGTAACTGGCGATATTCTTAAAGAACTTGCTGAAGAATTATAGATTGTGAAAGATACTGATATTTTTTATTATAAAAAACATTTGAATAGGTAAAGTAGATATTGTTTTATAATATCAATTGAAACGAAAGTGAGATGGATTAAAATATGATAAGAAAAAAGAAAGTAATTGTTTTTTTAATTACATGTTCATTAATATCATCACAATGTACATATACAAAAGCAGTTGAAGTATCAAATACCAATATAAATTGTAGTACTGAGATTACAGATGTGCGCAAGCAGGATGATTTTTATAATGCAATAAATAAGGACTGGCTTAATACTTCAGTTATTGGGGAAGGGGAAGTATCCAATTCATCAACTGATGAAATAGAGAACAGATTAAAGGAACAGAAGAAAAATATTATTGATGAATTAATAAAGAATAAGAATGATTATTCTGAGAACAGTGATGAAAGAAAGATAATAAATCTATATGAAAATTATATTAATACAAAGGTGCGAAATGAAGAAGGTATAAATGGTATTAGATTCATAATAGATAATTTGAATAGTATAAACGATATTAATCAATTGAAGGATTTAGAAAAAAATAATATTATTAATCCATTAATTAAGTATGAGTGTAGTGTAGATGTAAAAGACTCAACAAAATACGCATTATATATTAATCCTACAAGACTTACATTAACTTATTCTGATGAATATATTAATCCAGATGAAAGTTCAAAAGAAAGAAAAGAAATTTATTCTAAGTATTATAAAGATATATTTAAATTATGTGGATACTCTGAAAGCGAATCAAATACAAAGGTAGAAAATATATTTAAATTTGAGAATATAATAGCTCAATTTATTAAAACTAGAGAAGAAGCATTAAAAGATGATTCTAAAAATAGTAGTTATAATGTTGTAACAATTGATGAATTAGAATCAATGGCTCCTAATTTAAAAATAAAAGAGCAGATGGAAAATCTAGAAATAAGTAATGCTAATAAAATAATATTGACTCAGCCTAACTGGTTAAAAGAATTAAATAATTTATATAAAAATGAAAATTTGCAGATTATAAAAGATTATATAGAAATCAATAATATAACTTCTTTTTCTTCATACTTAACAGATGAGTTTAGAAAATGTAATTCTCAGTCTATCAATGAACTGTTAGGAACATCTGGAGAGCATACAGTGGAAGAATTAGCTATTGCTAATATTGATAGTAATTTAGATATGGTATTTGGTAAAATTTATGTAAATAAATATTTTGATTCTAAAACTAAAAATGATATTGAAGAAGTGATAAAAAATATTGTAAGTGAGTATAAAACTAGACTCGAGAATATTGACTGGATGACACCAGCTACAAAAGAAAATGCTATAAGAAAACTAGATAAATTAAAAGTGAATGCTGCATATCCTGATAAATGGGATGATTATTCAAGTTTAGAAATAAAGTCATTTGATGAAGGTGGAAGCCTTATACAAAATATTATTAACATAAATAATTTTAAAAGACAAATGGAATATAAAAAAATTAATACTAGTGTAGATCCAGAAGAATTTATATGTGCACCACAAACAGTTAACGCATTCTATAATCCTAATAATAACAGTATTACAATTCCAGCAGGAATACTTCAAAGTCCAATTTATAATAAGGATGCATCTGTTGAAGCAAATTATGGAGCAATTGGTGTAATTATAGGACATGAAATAAGTCATGCTTTTGATACAACTGGAGCTAAATTTGATTGTGATGGAAACTTAAGTAATTGGTGGACTGAAGAGGATTATAGTAAATTCAAAGAAAAAGCACAAAAAGTAAGTGATTTCTATAGTTTGATTAAAGCTGATAATGGAAACTATGTTAATGGAAATCTTACTGTGGGAGAAAATATTGCAGATATAAGCGGAATGGCTTGTGTACTAGATATTTTAAAGAAAATAGATAATCCAAATTACAAAGAATTTTTTGAAAGCTATGCAGGTATGTATCGTGAAAAATTAACTCCTCAATATGCTGAATACTGCTTGAGTTTTGATGTGCACTCACCAGGTAAAGTGCGTGTAAATGCAGTATTAGGGCAATTTGATGAATTTTATAAGACTTATGGAATAAGTGAAAATGATAAGATGTATATTAGACCAGAAGATAGACTTCAAATATGGTAGTTCTATAAATTAAAAGTTAAAGAGAACACAGTGAAATCTGTTATTTGGAAAATAATATTATAGTAAAAAAGTTCTGATTATTCAGGACTT
>JAQXTC010000039.1 GCA_029219285.1 Clostridiaceae bacterium | reverse complement strand
ATTAGAAGGGTAGTAAAGGTTATGGGGAATATTAGATTTATAAATTATTCAAAGGGAGAGCGTTTTGGAGAAAATTATAAACCACTCGCACAGTTTTTTGAAAAGTATACAGGAGAGGGATTACAAGAAAATTGGCATGGTGGTAGACTTGATTGGATGCTAAATCATGATTATACAAATCCTAAGTTACTACCTTCCATTGGTATTTGGAAAGAGGACAATGAAGTTGTAGCTACAGTAATATTTGATATTGAACATCCACCAGTTTATTTTTTATGTAAACCAGGATATGAGCATCTTTATAATGATATGTATGAATATGCTAAGGAAACATTTAAAACTGATAAATGGTGTGAAAAAGGATCTTGGATAAAAACAGTCATTAAAGATGAGAATACAATATTAGCCAAGTTTTTAAAAGATAAAGGCTTTGTTTTTGATGGCTGGCCTGAAGATATCTTAGAATTAAAGTGTAATGCAAACAATAAATTAAGTTACACACTTCCAGAAGGTTTTGGCATCACCACATTTGAAAATGAAAAAGATTATGATAAGTATGCTGAATTATTATATAAAGGTTTTGATCATGAAGGAGAAGAAAATCCTGATGTTACTTATGAATCATTGCCCTTTAGAGAACCACATTGGAATGATGATTTGAAAATCTTAGTTAAATCACCAGAGGGAGAGTGGGCAGCCCATTGTGGAATCTGGTATGTACCGGGAACTACAACAGCATATATTGAGCCAGTGTTAACCATTCCTAAATACAGAAAAAAGGGACTAGCTAAAGCAGCAATTTATGAAGCCATAAATAGATGTGCAAGGCTTGGAGCTAAGAGAGCAATTGTCATTTCTGATATGGACTTTTATTACTCTATTGGCTTTAAGAAATCTTCCCATTATTATCATGTTGCAAAATATTTGTAAACATATGGTGATTTTAAGAGAATTGTTACCCATTTGTTACTTGTAAATATTAAATTAATAAATGTAGGTAACAAACTTTTTTATAAGAATCTATAGAATTACATTTATGAATGGATGGGGATAATAATGAAGAAAAATTTTATGAAGTTAGCGGCAGTTTTTATTGTGATGGTTAATTTATTTTGTGGATGTCAACCTAATAATAAGAATGTAGCATCTAACTATAACAGCAAAGTTCAACAAGAACAACCAAGTCAATATGGGGAAAATGATAAACCCTGGGGCGATTACAATTATAAGAAGGTAGGGGTTCTTAAGAATTTATAAAAGAATCTGGATGATAATTTCACTACTGCAGAATTTATTGCTGATGAAGATAATAGCAAAGATAAAGTAGAAATATATGGAACTGATATAAATATTGATGATTATGAAGGTAAAAAGGTATTTATAGCAGGTGTAAAGAATAAAGACAAGAATGATGAGTGCGTTCAAATAAAGAGATATGAAGATATTAATTTAGAAGGTATAGGCTTAATAGATTCTATTAAAAAAGTAGATTCTATTGATAATAAAAGTGAATTAGATAGTATAAAGAATAGCATAGACTCATTAAAAAATGAAGAATACAAGAATTATGCAATGTCTTCTTACAGCTCTAAAGTAAGTGCTCTTACTGAAAAGAAGCATAAAGAAGATGAGGATAAAAGGGTTGCTGAAGCTAAAGCAGCTGAAATTAGGAAACAGGAAGAAGAAAAACAAAAGCAACAACAAGAGCAAAGTAGGCAAGCACAGAATACTAGTAATCAAAATAATAAAGTGCAAGAGAAAGGCGAAACTGTATATATAGCAGCATCAGGTAAGGGCAATTGTTATCATAATGATCCTAATTGCAGTAAAATGAATGGTAATGTAAATTCTATGAGTAGAAATGATGCAGAAAATCAGGGGTATAGGGCTTGCAAGAAGTGTTATAGATAAAATTAAAGTTAAACAGAAAAAATGAAAATAGTAAAATTGAATACACAGATAGAGTGAAAAATTTGAGGTATATATAATTAAAGAATTAATTATAAAATATGGTGATGATTTTAGAATATAAATAATAAGAAAGTAAGTGATGTTAAATAATGATTGAAAAATATATTATATAGTTATTCTATAATGAAGACAGTACCATTAAAAATTGACAAACTCCATCATAAAGCATAATATAAAAACTGCAAAGATAAAAACACAGTCTGGTTGGTAGTCCAGACACAATAAAATTTTATTGTAAGTAACCTGCCTCCTGAGGTTGTCCGTTCTTTGAAATAAATATTTTTCAGGAGGACATTATGATGAATGTTTTAATACAATTAACTGTTTATTTTGAAGATCCCTTTTGGGTAGGTATTTTTGAGCGTACCATAAACGATGAAATTCAAGTGGCAAAAGTAACCTATGGAGCAGAGCCCAAAGACTATGATGTGTACTACTCATATCTTAGAAACTTCAATAAGTTAAACTTTTCCAAACCATGCAGCATCGAAAAGCATGAGGAAAAAAGAATTAATCCAAAGCGTATGCAAAGAAATATCATCAAAAATCTTCAAGTTAAAGGTATTGGCACAAAGTCACAAGAGATTTTAAAGAAACAACATGAAGAAAATAAAATTCAAAGAGCAAAAGCTAATAAGCAAAGAAAAGAAGAAAGAGCAGCCCTAAAATTTAAAAAGAAACAACAAAAGAGATTAGA
>JAQXTC010000038.1 GCA_029219285.1 Clostridiaceae bacterium | reverse complement strand
ACCTTGTAATTGGTCTTTAGTATCTTGTATCTCTGCTTTAATTTTCTTTTGTTCTATTTCTTGATTTGCAATAGCTTTAAACATTTGATTAAACATTTGAAGCTCAGGGCTTAATTCTGATGTATTTAATGCTTGTCCATTTTCTTTTAATACTTTTTCACATTGAATGAAGTATTTTCTTGCTTGCTTACCTTTTTCGGTTTTTGATAGCATTGATAATTCTTTTGCCATATCTATTGTTATTGCATAATCTTGAAGTTGCCTTTCTGCTCCATTATTTACAACCGTACTTGAAAGTACACTTGTGAAATCTTCATTTTCAATAAAACCATAATCTTCGTTTTTACTGTAAGTTTCAAACCATGAACTGAATCTTTTAGATAATCCCAAAAATTCATATAATTCTCTTGCACTTACTAACTGCTTACCATTTTCAGTTTTAATTTTTATTAATTCTTTCATGTTATCATTCCTTTCTTTTTATCGCATTTATGCGACTAATTGTTTAAAAAAAATATTTTGTACATCATCAAATGAAAGATTTAATTCTAAAATCATTATATTAACTTCTTTTATAGTAAATGTTGTTCCATCTTCATTCATTTTTCTATAAAATGTTGATCTATCAATGTTTAGCTTTTTAGCTACATCAGAAATTGTTAATCCAGATTCTACAATTTTACCTTTCAATTTTAAGATATTAACCATAAAAAATCGCTCCTTTCTTTTTATCGCATTTATGCGACTTATGCTATTATAATACGACATATGTTTTGCAGTGTCAACTTTTTTCGCATATTTTTTAAAAAAAGTTTATTATATTACTTTAAATGTTGCATATATGCGAAAAGTATATTATAATAAACTTATACTGTAAGGAGTGATTATATTGAATATAGGCGAACGAATAAAAAAATTGAGAAAAGAAAAGGGGCTGTCTGTTGATTATATTGCTGAAAAACTTGGGAAAAATAGAGCAACAATATATAGATATGAAAGCAATGACATAGAGAATCTTCCATATCCTATATTGGTACCACTAGCAAAAATATTAGGAACTACTCCTATGTATCTAATGGGGTGTGAAATAGAAGATATTAAAGTTACGAAAGATGAAAAAGAATTACTTAACAATTACAATAAATTAAATGATTTAGGAAAACAAGAAGCTAATAAAAGAGTTGCTGAACTAACAGAAATAAATAGATACTTAAAAGATAATGAAGTATCAGCTACTGTAGATTCTTCTATGCCAATAGCTGCACATGATGATGGATTAACTGATGCCGAAAAAGATTTAATGCAAAAACGTATAGAAGAATATGAAAAGAATAAGTAAGGTGATGTTTATTGAATAACTATGAGAATTTATTAGTTGAATGTGAAGAACTTGGAATAAATGTTGTTGAATTAGACTTTAATACTTCCAAACCTTGTGGTCAATGTAAAGGAAATAACATATACATTAATAAAAATTGTTCTGATAAAGAAAAATATTGTCTATTAGCTGAGGAATTAGGACACTATAAAACTACGTATGGCAATATTATCAACCAAAATACTGTTAGCGATAAAAAACAAGAATTTAAGGCTCGTAGATGGGGATATAAACATATTGTATCTTTAGAGGGTATAATTGAAGCTTTTGAAAATAACTGTTTAACTGAATATGAAGTTGCTGAATATTTAGGTGTAACTGATGAATACTTTAAAGAATGTATTGAAGATTATAAAAAACAATATGGTTTATACTGTCAATTAGATAAATATCATATTAAATTTGAGCCAAGACTTGGCATATATAAAAATTTTGAATATAGGAAGTGAAAAAATGAAAATAGCAATTTATTCACGTAAAAGTAAATTTACTGGTGTAGGTGATTCTATAGAAAATCAAATAGAAATGTGTAAAGACTATATACAAAGGAATTTTAAAAATTATGATATAGTTATTTATGAAGATGAAGGATTTTCAGGGGGCAATTTAGATAGACCTGAATTTAAAAAATTAATGAATGCAATCAAAACTGGTACTATAAATAAATTAATATGCTATAGACTTGATAGAATTAGTAGAAATGTT
>JAQXTC010000037.1 GCA_029219285.1 Clostridiaceae bacterium | reverse complement strand
ATAGAAACATCTAATGCAGAAACTGGTTCATCTGCAACAATAAAATCTGGATTTAAAGCAAGTGCTCTAGCTATACCTATTCTCTGTCTCTGTCCCCCTGAAAATTCATGTGGAAATCTATCTATTTGATATTCTGCAAGTCCGCACATCTCCATTACTTCAAGTACTTTATTTCTCATTTCACTTTTACTTACAAGATTATGGTCTACTAGTGCTTCCCCTATAATCTGTCCAACTGTTAATCTTGGATTTAATGATGAATATGGATCTTGAAATATTAATTGCATTTTTGTTCTAATATTTCGCAATTCTTTTTTGTTTAAATTTGTTATTTCTTTTCCTTTAAAATAAACTTTACCTGATGTTGGTTTGATAAGTTGAAGTATTGTTCTTCCTGTAGTAGATTTTCCACATCCCGATTCACCAACAATTCCCAATGTCTCACCTTTCTTTATTTCCAAGGAAATATCATCTACAGCCTTTACATATCCAACTGTTTTATTTAAAAAACCACCACTTTTTATTGGAAAATATTTTTTTAAATTTTCAACCTTTAATATTACTTCGTTTTCCATTACTCTGCATCCTCCTGTAGTGATTTTTCTTTATCTGCAAACAACCAGCATGCAACTTTATGATTTTTTCCTATTTCCTTTAATGGTGGTATCTTTGTTTTACATATATCCATACATTTATCACATCTATCGCAGAAATAACATGAATCCTTAATTCCTACTGGATCAGGAACTTGTCCTGGTATTGAGTATAATTCTTCTTTTCTTTGAGATATTACAGGCTTTGATTTTAATAATCCTAATGTATATGGATGTGAAGTTTCTTTAAAAATATCTAATACCGGTCCTTCTTCAATAACTTTTCCAGCATACATTACAACAACATAATCAGCCATCTCTGCAACTACTCCAAGATCATGAGTTATTAATAATATTGATGTATCAAATTCTTTTTTTATATTTCTCATTAAATCAAGTATTTGTGCCTGAATTGTAACATCTAGTGCTGTTGTTGGTTCATCTGCAATTAAAACTTTAGGATTACATGCAAGGGCCATAGCTATCATTATTCTTTGTCTCATACCTCCTGATAATTCATGAGGATAGCAATCAACAATTTCATCAGCTCTTGGAATTCCTACTTGTTTAAGAAGATCTATTGCCTTTTCTCTTGCTTCCTTATCATTTAAGCCTTCATGTAATATTAATGATTCCATTATTTGAAATCCAACTGTAAATACTGGATTTAGTGAACTCATAGGCTCTTGAAAGATCATTGCAATTTCTTTTCCTCTTATTTTCTGCAACTCACTTTCTGACACCTTTAATAAGTCTTTTCCATCAAATAATATTTCTCCGCCTGCTTTTATACTATTATCTTTATCTACTAAACCCATTATACTCATTGCTGTCATTGATTTACCGCAACCAGATTCACCAACTATACATACTGTTTCACCTTTTCTTACACTTAGAGAAACATCATTAACAGCTTTAACAATTCCTCTTTCTGTTTTGAAAAAGGTTTTTAAATTTTTTACTTCTAATAAATTATCGCTCATACCTTTTTCCTCCTACTTTTTCATCTTAGGATCTAATGCATCTCTAAGTCCGTCACCTAATAAATTAACAGCCATAACTGTAGCTAATATACATAATCCTGGTGGTAACCATAGCCATATTCTCTTCTTGAAATCTGCAAGGTTTGTAGCAACATCCATAAGATTTCCCCAAGAAGGAATAGGTTCTATTACACCAACACCTAAATAACTCAAAGTAGCTTCCATTATAATTGCATTTGCTACACCTAATGTTGCATTAACAATTATTGTAGGCATTACATTTGGAATTAAATGCACTACTATCTTTCTAAAATCCCTAAGACCTAAAGCTTCTGTTGCCTGCATAAATTCTTGTTCTCTTAAAGATAGTATTTCACCTCTAACAAGTCTTGCTATTGAAGGCCATGACAATACTCCAAGAACAAACATTAATGCAAATATTCTTATATATGGATCTAATTTTAAATCAGACATTACACTTCCTGATATTAAAACTATAGGCATAAAAGGCAATGATAAAAATATATCAGTAACATTCATCAAAAAAGAATCCACTTTTCCACCATAATATCCTGCAATTGCTCCAACTAATGATCCTATAATCATTTCTATTACAACTGCTATTACACCAACTAAAATTGAAATTCTTCCTCCATACATTACTCGTGTTAATACATCTCTTCCATACTGATCTGTCCCTAAATAATGCCCAGCCTTTGGTGCTTCTTTTAATAATTCACTTTGTGTGTTATATCCATAAGGCATAAATATAGGAAGTATAAAAGAAAATATAACCATAAAGATTAATAATACTAATCCAAACATCGCTAATTTATTTTTTTTAAGTCTCTTAATAACCATTTTGCTTGGAGACTCAATCTTCATATTTTTTAATTCATCTTTAGGGGAATTATTAGTACCTTTATTTAATACTGTTTCCATCTATTTTCCCCCCTTATCAAGTTTTATACGAGGATCTACTACTGCATATAATACATCTGATAACAAATTACCAAAAAGAGTTAAAACAGCCATAAATACAGAGAATCCAACAGTAAGTACATAATCTCTGTTTATTATTGCATCATATCCCATTTTACCTATTCCAGGCCATACAAAAACAGTTTCTGTAATTAATGCTCCTGAAAATAATCCAGGTATACTTAGTCCTATCAAAGTGACTATTGGAATTAAACCATTTCTAAGAGCATGTTTATAAATTACTACTTTTTCTTTTAATCCCTTTGCTCTTGCAGTTCTTATGTAATCCTGTCTTATAACTTCAAGCATAGCTGTCCTTACATATTTTGTTGTACTTCCTACTTGTATTATTAATAAAGTTATTACTGGCATTATGGCATGAACAAGTATATCTTTAATATTTGCAAATCCTGTTGCTGTAGAACCAGCAGTAGTCATACCACCAATAGGCAATATTCCCATATTTAAAGAAAATATTTTTATAAGTATTAATGCAACAAAAAAAGTAGGAAGTGACATTGTTAAAAACGTAAAAAAGGTAACCGTTTTGTCCAGTATTGAATATTGCTTGACTGCAGATACAATCCCAAGAGGTATAGAAATTATTAAGGATAAAACATAGGCAATTGCTGCAAGGTAAAATGAATTCCATACATATTGATTAATTAATGTTGCAACAGGTTGTCTGAACTTCAATGAATCTCCTAAATCTCCTTTTATTACTCCTTTAAGCCAATTTGCATATCTAACTGGTACTGGTTTATCCAATCCATAAACTGCTTTTAATTGTTCCACTTTTTCTGCTGTCATATTTGGATTTGCTTTTGCATCTACAAAATCACCTGGTGTAAGACTTACTATCCAAAATATAATTGCAGATATTATTA
>JAQXTC010000036.1 GCA_029219285.1 Clostridiaceae bacterium | reverse complement strand
ACGGAACTAACTTATTATTTTTTATTTCCCCAACAGTAAATTTAACCTCATCACCCCATTTAGGGAAATTTACAAATATACGTCTTTTTTCTGAAATTGTAACACCTGTAGGCATTGCATCATAAAAAGAAAACACTGGTTCTAATGAGCCAAAGAAATTTTCACAAGGTAATGCATGTTGGAATTTTAATATCATTTTATGCAAAAGTATTCATTACAGATTCTTCTTTTCTGTAACATACTTTTTGATATCTTTTTCATAAGTCTGCTTGTCCACATAGCAGCCTGCTGCGTTAAATTCTGTAACGTTTATCGCACAATCAAAAACCTCAATCATTCCAGAGATTGGCTGAATCATACCTTGCCAGCCATCAGCTTCGCTATATACCATTCTGAATCTCTTCCAGTCAGTGTACATACGAATAGCATCTCTTTCCCCTTTGCCCTTTTGAGTAGCAAGAGACATGGTTGTATCTTTCTTTAGAACAGTCTTGCCATTTTCATCAGGTGGGTCCATTTCTCCATCCATCTTCATTGGAATAATAAACTGTGCCTTAGCAAGTTCCATAAACATATACCTAATATAGATTAAATAAATCTTTTTCTCATCCTCTGTCTTAACCTCGTTTAATTGTCCAATAAGTAAAAGCCATCTTTCCAGATTAGGATTGGTTACTGGAACCTGAATTTTAGGAAGATTACTGTAATCTGGCTTTTCCACAAGCATTCCTGCATCTATGGAGAAATCATTAAACAGTACTGTCACGCCACAGGCTCCATTGAGATAAAATGTACTACCAAGAAAATTGTATATTCCCTTGCCATCTTCGCCATTTTCTATCTTAACGATATCGTATTTTTCAGGACTAAACTGCTGCTTCCACATCTCTAAGTAGGCCTTGGTAATAAGAATAATATCAGGTGGTGTAGTTACATAATCACCATTTTCATTTATAAATGTCTGTGAAACCATATGTGGTTCCCCAGTCTTTTTATTGATTACTGTGTAAAGTTCTTCTGATGTTAAGATTTTACTACACATATTTTCACCTATATTGTCCATTAAATGCTTATTAAATTCAGCAATTTCCTTAGTTTCCTGCTCTTTTTTGGTATCAATGAGCCATTTGTATAATCTTCTTATCTCGGCCAAATCTGTAAGGCTCATCTTATCATAATCTTCCTGCTCAAGCTTCATCTGTCGGAAACTAATATAGCCTTCACCAAGCGCATGAATATAGGCAGCATGGACATCTTTAGTAGTGATATCTCTAGTAAATAATACTGATCCTATCTTAATATTTAGCTTACTTCCATTCTCAATTCTCACAGCAACAAATGTATCTGTAGCCATGTTTTTAGGCACCCTATTAATCTCCAGACTTACAACAGTTGAAAGACTGGTTGGCGTATTATCATCACCCATATTGGTAATATAAAAGCTGCTTCCTATCTTTATAGTTCCATGAACCTTACCAACTACCACAATATCTGTAGTATCCTTTAATTTAAATGTATCCTCTACTCCTAGATAGAAGCTTTCCTCATTTGCATTATTTTCTACTTTTCCATTAGTTTGTTTATTTTTATTTTTTCTAAAAAAGAACATTTCATATCTCCCCCTCTTATGTATTGGCTTCTGCCACATTTTTCGTATAACCAGATTTTGACCTATAAATAACAATTGTCTTCAAAACATCCCCCATTGAATTAATGATAGCCTATTTACACATATTCTCTTTCTTCCCATTAATATCTATACCATTTTACCATTTACAACAAATATAACCAACAGCAAAATAAGTCATGCCATTACCTCTATAATGTTCTGTAGGATATTTAATTAAAAAATTATACTCGTAATATCTTTTGTATGCTATAATATTATCTATAAATTTTAATTTAATAGATGGTAAAAAGGGTAAACATATGATAAAAAGAAAAGATATAATAGCCAATAATGAAATTTCCGAAATATGTTCATTTTCTCTAGGTGGATATGAGCAAAAAGTATTAATTGAAGGAAAAAGAAAAGATTCCCCAATTGTTATTGCCTTACATGGCGGGCCAGGAACACCAATTCCTTTTTCTGTAGGATGTAGAGGATTATTTCCTCAGTTCACTGATAATTTTATTATGGTTTATTGGGATCAACTTGGCTGCGGAATTAATAACTATATGATTAATGATACATTTTCCATAGATGTATTTGTTCAGATGACAGAAGAACTTGTAGAACAAATAAAAATGAAATTTCCAAACAATAAAGTGATGATATTTTCAACATCATGGGGCTCTATATTAAGTGCTAAGTTGTTAGAAAGAAATCCTCATGCTGTTGATGCAGTTATTGCATGTGGACAAATAATAAAGAACGTATTTATTTGCGATGAAGTAAAGGATGCTTTGACTCACAGTAATATTCCAAAAAAGAAATTGGCAAGAATCAAAAATGTGACAATAGATAACTTTACAGGTAAAGACTTGCAATTAATCTCAAGTTCACTTAGAAAATATACAGATGCATATCAGAATAAATCTGGTACAAAGATACCTCTATGCCCCATTATAAAAGGCTTGATAACAAGTCCAGATTATACTATTAAAGATTTTAAATCTACTATAATAAATGGCTATATGAAAAACACATCCTTGTGGCCAGAAATATTGAAGATTAATCTTTCTAGCCAATTGAGTAATGTTCAAATTCCCTATGTCATTCTCCAAGGAGATACTGATATAGTTTCTTCAACCAAACTAGTTAAAGAACTGGTTGCAAATAGTGATAATGTAAATTTAAGCTGCACAGTTATTAAAAATACTGGACACTTACCAGGTGTTGAAATGATGGATACCTTATTATCTGAGTTACAAGAAAAAAATTATAAAATCATAGGATAAAGCTAATATTTTTTAGCTCTACCCTATGACTTTTTTTATATAAATCTTCTATGTATAATATCCTCTTCATCAAGATATGTATTCCAAGGCACACTATATAATCCATTGGCCTTGCTCTTTAATTTTTTATACTTTTTAAGTCTGTCTTCATTTTCATGTCCAGTCCAATCACTATATCCAATTGTATAACTTTCCATCATATCATCCCATGATGAGTAATTCTCTTGCAGTAACTTACATGCTTTAACGCAATATTTAATAGCTTGCTTATACGAAAGGAATCCTGCTAAATATCCTCCTCCTGCTACATATGTAACTCTGCATAAATCCCATGCTAAAATTCCTTGATTAGGATACTTTTTCAAAGCTTTTTGTACTGCTTCTTTGTGAAATTGCAATTCCTCTTCAGGTTTATAATCAGGATTTTCTTTAATCCACTTCATATCGTTCATAAAATCTTTATTATGACCTTTTTCAAATAACCATTTAATTGTTTGTATGGTAGTATGCTTGTCATGAATATCCCAACCACCTTTTAATAAAAATCTAGCATATTCATGAGTTAAAGGATTGTACTTATATCCCTTTACATCAATACAAGTTTTAAGATTAAAAACTGATGTTGTTGCACTTACTGCCCTTATAAACCGCATTGTATCAGTAATTTTCTTACCATATATGATTCTAATTATCCTTCGTATAATAATCACAACTGCAACAGCCACTATGATCTTCACTTCTGTTGTCATTTTTTTATCACCTTCCCCCTAATGTTAACTTCTTTATTTTACCATATATAACTTTTTTCTCATATTGGACTATGGTCCCCTTTATTCTTTATTTTCATTGATTAAACATCCTAATTCTAGTACAATTATTACTATAAACTATATATTGAGGTGATTTTTTGGACATAACATCAGCACAAATAGATAATCTCCTTAGTGGCTTTAAATTGTTTGCAGGCATTCTAATAACTTTATCTGTTATTTTCCTTTCAGTAATGATTGTAAGTTACATTTTAACCAGTAGACTTTTATATATAGCTGCTAAATCCGAAAAAAAGGACAACCCTTGGTTTGCATGGGTACCATTTTTAAGAGAAGCCTTAGCAATTAATTTAGGAAAAGGTCAATATTTTGCTTTTTTAGTACTAATATTAATGATTATTCCGCAAGTTAGAAAATTTGCTTTTGTTGTCTTCTTCGCCTACATTGTCTATATGAAGTATAAAATAATGAGTACATACTATAAAAACAGCAAAGCATATTTAGTATTTAGTCTTCTAGTACTAATTTCATTATTTGCTAAGCCATTTTTATTCTATTTTGCTTATATAATATTTACAGTAATAACTTATTTTTATTTAATAAAAGCAACAAAATCAATAAAAAGAAACTAACGAAAAATGTTAGTTCCTTTTTATTTTCTTATTCCACAGAAAAATGTTTTCCTACAAAGTAGATTGCAATAAGAACAGCAAGTATGATATAGATAGGAATTGTAAACAAAACAACCTTTGTAATAAATCTATCCAATACAACCCATCCACCAATAATGCACATAAAAATTAGCCATAATACTAAATAATCTTTTTTACTTGACTTTTTAAAAGCACTATGTTTCATATAAGCAAAAGCAACTATTTCCATAATAACAACTATTGGAACCTGCACTAAATTTTCTATTGTTATATCCATATTAAATGTA
>JAQXTC010000035.1 GCA_029219285.1 Clostridiaceae bacterium | reverse complement strand
TGAAAATTTAATATTATAGGTCAATAGTTAAATACATATAATGTAGTGGTTGATATGATTATATTATATAATATTATTTACTCTATGTCAAGTTTATTTTTTAATTTATTATACAATATTAATTAACTAAATGCTTATTTAATTAATAAACTTTTATATCAATGTGTTTTCCACTATTTTCTTCAAATCCTACTCCATCACTTTCATATCTTCCTCTATATGCCCCTCTTACGATTTCCTTAATTGGTAACATAGCAACACTTTCATTATTGGAATTTTTATATGAACCTTCTGTAGAACCACCTATGTATATAAATGTTTGTTGAAAGCCATGTGTGTTATAATCGTAATCTGCTTCTACTGTAGCACCAAATCTATTAAGTAAAGCCATTCTATAGCATTGTTCTACACTATTCCCTATAAATATATTAGGATGTTCCATTTGTTTACGACAATTATGATTTCCTATAGTAAAGCCATAGTAACAATGATGTTCTAGGCAATCTTCTATTATAAAATGTTCTCCAGTTAATGCTATCCCTTCATACATACCACATAATAATGAATGTTTTATATAGTTTTTCTTTCCTCTGTTAGAACCATATACCCCTCTAATTCCTATCAATCCTTCAACTGGGGTATTTGTTTCATCTTCGTATGTTATCCCTGATATGTCTGAAACTGTATAATCACTATTCCATGAAATTCCTACGTTATCTATTCCTAATTGAGAACATCCACATCCGTCTATACATATAATTTTCTTTCTAAAAGTATTAGTACTAATGAATAAATTATTAATGTTTAAATCAAAAATATCAAACATAGCCCCATCTGGGTTTTTATCTGTTGCTGTATTTCTTATAGCACCAAAAATAGAGTAACTTGTTGTATCATCTAATTTTTCAACACAATTAACTAATATTTTAGTAGAAGAATTTTTAGAAAAATGTCCATGATATTTCCCATCTATTCTTACAGAATAACTTTTGTTTCCAATAGTACTTTTTTGTAATGTTATAGCATTTATACCACAATTACTTGTAATATTAGAAGTATTTATATTAGTAAATTCATCAATATAAAAATTTTTACCTAATAGCAACACATTACAATTATTACTATTAAATATATTAGAATTTACAGCACATTGTATTTCTCTTTCATCATTTATGCCATCACAAACTAAGTCTGCTTGACTTTTCTCATAGTCTGTAGCATCGTTTGAGGCTACTACTATATCATATAAATCATGTTTTCTATTAATAACTTTATATACTTTAATGTCTAAATCTTCTGTAGTTATATCTGTTCCATCTGTATTTTTAAATCCAAAACTACAGAAGTTATCCCAAGCGACAAATTCAAACATTGCACTTGTAAATAAAGAATTAACATTAGATTTATTATAAACAATATCACATACTTTATTCAATTCAATTCTATATCTTGTACCAATATCACATTGTAACCCATTTTTAATTCTTACTGTATTAGTAGAATTTACACCTTTACCATCACCATCAAAAGAGCCTTGTTCTAATACTACAGGGATTTCTATAACTTTTTTATCAGACATAGAATTTATTGTATCTTCAATACTTTCACCATTTTTCATGTTTATATTTGTTGCATTTAAATTATTAACTTTGTCTTTAAGAGAAGTCTTAATTTTTATATTCATATCTGCTGTATTGTTATACATTACATATACATATTTAGCATTGTTACTTATTTCTATTTCTTCATCTTTATATTCTTTTTCTTCTTTGGGTGATAAAAAGCTATTAACAATATTTACAGCATCATTTACAACTGGAAATGAAATATCATCTGTAAGAATCACATATGGTAATTCTGTTTTACTAGTTCTATCTACTGTTTTTAAAGAAACGTAAATTTTATTAAGTCCTTCTACATTATAAACTTTATAATTATATCCTTGACCTCCAGTTGATTGTAATTTTTTAGTACCTCCTGCATATATAGCTGTATTTTCTAACATTCCGATTAATTTAGATACATCTATTTCATTTAAGCAAACTAAATCTTCCTTTAGTTGACTAATATTATCTTCTACACTTGTTTTATCTGTTAATTTAACACTACTTGCACTTACTCCATTCGTAGTTAAATAATTATTAACAGCAGTATTAACCTTTGTATCATCAACAGTTACTTTTGCACTAATAACACCTTTGTCAATTGTAATACTTTTACCATCTACTTTAACAGTACCAGCTTGAGTTGTACTTGCAGTAGGCACACTAATTGTTCCGTCATCATTTTGTTTAATACTAGAACCATCAACTTTTACACTTGAGCCAGTACCTTCATTAATTTTATTTTCAATCCATTTATCAGTTAGTTCATCAAATACATATATTTTCTTAACATCAAATACAAAACACTTAGAACCATTTGAAATATAATTTGTTTTATTTTTTGACCTATTCTTATTATTAAATGTTGATAAATCACTAGAAACACATGAGTATTGAATATTCTTTGGAACACTATCTACTTTAACCCATTCACCTAAATAATAAGTCTTTTTTGTTTTTAAATAAGGGTCTTTGTATATGTATGTATCTCCACCATTTGCGTTAAACACATATAAATTTCCTGTATCTAATTCCTCAAATGTTGACATAGTAGGAATATAAGTACCAGCTACCCATTTACCATTTATTTTTCTATTTACTTTGTTTGATTTTTTACTAGAATTTTCTATAAATTTTTCTAAGTTATTCTTGTTAATTAATTCTATCATTAAAAACTATCTCCTTTCTATAAATGTTATATTAAAAGGATTTAGCAAAAGCTAAACCCCTATTAAAAACATTATTTTATTGTTTATTTAATTAATTCCTGCAATAATTCAATTTCTGTCTTTTTATCAGATAAATTCTGTAATGATGATACATCTATTAGACTAGGTAATGCAAATTTAAATCCTCCACTAAAAGTGTAATTAGAAGTGCTACC
>JAQXTC010000034.1 GCA_029219285.1 Clostridiaceae bacterium | reverse complement strand
AACAGGAGAAATCGTAGGTGGATTTGCTCATGCTCAAGTATTTGCTTTAGCTGATAAAGTTGTTGAAGCTGTTAAGACTGGAGCTATCAAGAAGTTCTTCGTAATGGCAGGATGTGATGGTAGAGCTAAATCAAGAAATTACTATACTGACTTTGCAAAAGCGCTTCCAAAGGATACAGTTATTCTTACTGCTGGATGTGCTAAGTACAAGTACAACAAGTTAGATTTAGGAGATATCGGTGGAATTCCTAGAGTATTAGATGCAGGGCAATGTAACGATTCTTACTCATTAGCTCTTATAGCATTAAAGCTTAAAGAAGTATTTGAATTAGAAGATATTAATGAATTACCAATCGCATTTAACATTGCTTGGTATGAACAAAAGGCCGTTATAGTATTATTATCATTATTATACTTAGGAGTTAAGAACATTCACTTAGGACCAACTCTTCCAGCATTCTTATCACCAAATGTAGCTAACGTTTTAGTTGAAAACTTTGGTATTGGTGGAATAACTAATGTTGAAGATGACATTAAGATGTTCATGGGAGAATAATTTTAAATATTAAAAATGTAAAAATGGTGCACTAGCATTATGCTGGTGCATTTTTTTATTTATAGTAAACTATATGTAAATATATGGAGGAGGGTTGCATATGGTTCAAAATAAGCTTTATAAAATAGGTGAAGTATCAAAGTTATGTAATGTACCGATAAAAACATTGCGTTATTATGATGAAATAAGTCTTTTAAAACCTGTACCAATAGATAAATTTAATATATTTATTAGAATGGATATGAGATAAGTGGTCCGGCTATTGATAATTATATAGTTGACATTGTTAGTACCTGTGATCCTAATAATTATGTAACTGAATTATTAATACCAATTAAATAATATACTTGACTCTCCAGTTACTGGATGATTTAACCTCTTAGTTGTAAAGAATGAAAGAGGTGTTTTAGTAATATGGTAGAAAATACAAAAACAATAAGCAATCCTATGGAAAGTGAAAAATTAAGTAAGCTCATTTTTTAATTTTCACTACCATGCGTTGTTGCAATGGTAGTAAATGCTCTATACAACATAATAGATCAAATTTTTATAGGTTAAGAGTAATAAGGCATAAAGAAGAGTATTTGAATTATTTATGATTCAAATACTCTTCTTTTTCTGTTAAAGTTTCTTTTCATACAACTTGTACAAATCCAAACCATATTCACTATAACCCAAGTCTACAGTATCAATATATGTAAAGCCACACTTTTCATAAAGTCTTATAGCGGGAAGGTTCTTTCTGTAAACATCTAGTCTAATTGAAGTTACATTGGATTTTAGCGCTAAATCTGAGGCAAAATCTAATAGCATTTTACCAATCCCTGACTTTAAATAGTTTGGGTGGACAGCGAATGTACGAACTACAAAAATATTATTATAGTCATTAGGAGAGTTCCAAGTTACTTTTTCATATCCTTCTTCAGGTTCATGACTTAATATAATTGAACCTACAATTTTATTACTTTCGTTTTTTGCTATGTACAAACAATTTTCGTCAATACCTTTAAGAGCATCATTTTTAGTAGGATAGACATCTTTAATCCATCCAGGATAATTAATACCTTCATTTAAATGATCAATTAAGTCATTATAAAGTAGTTCTATTTCTTCTAGGTTTTCCATACTACCTTTGCTAATTTTAATGTTCATATTATGAATTACCTACCTTAGACAAAAATCTCTTTTTTTCTGTAAGTGAAAAATATCATTAATGCTGCTAATATAACAATTATAAGTAATGATAATATATCAAATTCAGTAAAAATAAAAGTATATAAAAGATTTAATATTGCATAGATAATATAAAGTGTTAAGCCTCTTTTTTTCTTATATAAGATTAATCCTATTGATGTACCTAATGAAATTGCGATTAGTAATAAAAATATAAGATGAGGATAAGTAACAAAATCTATCTCTAATTGAATTTTTGCAGAAAACAAGCTTATTAATGATTGTAATGTAATTAAACATTCAATAATATGTAATATGCAAAGTGCTGATAGACAAATGCCTAAACCTTTCCAATCTATGTTAGTGCCGAATATGGGCTCTATTTTTCTTTTTTGTTTCAAAAATATCACTCCTCGATTATTTTACCTATATTCTAACAAAATAAGTTGCAAGTTACAAATGTGTAAAGTTTACTTATAAATAAAAGTATACTATTTATTGGATTTTAATATAGGAGTACACTTTTATTGAGGTGATTTATTATGTTAGAGTTATGCATAAATAATTTGAAAAAATATTTAGATTCAACTCAAATTTTTGAGAAAGTTTCATTTAATATATATGACAAAGAAAAGGTTGGTATAGTAGGAGAAAATGGGTGTGGCAAGAGTACACTTTTAAAACTTATTTCTGGGAAGATATCAATAAATAGTGATGATAAAGGGGAAATATATATTCCTAGGAATGCAAAGATAGGCTATTTAGAACAAATCCCAAGTTATGATCCTAATATTAAGGTTAAAGAAGTCTTAAATTTAGCTTTTAAAGAAATACTTGAAATAGAATGTGAAATGAAAAATGTAGAGAAACAAATTACTGTATTAAAAGATGAACAGCTTGAAAAAGCATTAAAAAGATATAGCAGAATTCAAGAATTATATGAGTCAAAAGGGGGATATGATAGGGAAGAAAGACTAAGTAAGGTATGCGAAGGATTGAAAATAGATGAATATATGTTAAACAATGATTTCAGTACCTTAAGTGGAGGAGAAAAAACAACAGTAGTTTTAGGAAAAATATTGTTGGAAAGTCCTGATATTCTTTTATTAGATGAACCAACTAATCATTTAGATATGCAATCCTGTGAATGGCTTGAGGAATTTTTGAAAAGGTATAAGGGAATGGCTATTATAGTATCTCATGATAGATATTTTTTAGATAATGTTGTCAATAAAATTATTGAAATAGAAGACAAGATTAGTACAACTTATCAAGGAAATTATTCTTCTTATGAGAAGCAAAAAGAAGAAAATATTTTGATTCAATTTAATAATTTTAAGGAACAGCAAAAGAAAATAGCAGCTATGAAAAAATCTATAAAAGATTTAAGAGATTGGGGAGCGAGGGCAGATAATCCTAAGTTTTTCAAAAAGGCTAAAAGTATAGAAAAAGCATTGGAACGAATGGATAAGATAGAAAATCCCAATAGCAAAAAGCTATCTGTAAAACTTAATTTTAATGAAACTGATAGATCTGGTAATGAGGTTATTAAGGTAAAAGGCTTATATAAAAAATATGGGGATAAAGAATTATTTGAGGATGCAGAACTTTTAGTTAGATATAAAGAAAGGGTTGCATTAATTGGGGCAAATGGATCTGGAAAAACTACATTTTTAAAGATGCTATTACAACAGGAAGAAGTTGATAGTGGAGAGATTTTATTTGGAGAGAATATTAAGCATGCATATTTACCTCAAAATATAGAATTTATAGATGAGGAAGCAACTATACTTCAAGAATTTAGACGAGATTTTAATATACTTGAAGGAAAAGCTAGAGAATATTTATCTAAATTTATGTTTTTCGGCACTGATGTTTTTAAGAAAATTAAACACTTATCTGGTGGAGAAAGAATAAGATTGAAATTAAGTGAATTATTATACAATGATATTAATGTGCTTGTGTTAGATGAACCTACAAATCATTTAGATATAAATTCAATAAAATGCTTAGAAGATGCGTTGATTAATTTTAAAGGAACTATATTTTTTATATCCCATGATAGGTATTTTTTAAATAAAATTAGTACCAGGATAGTAGAACTAGAAAATAAGAAGTTTAGTAGTTATATTGGTAATTATGATGAGTATAAAATTGAAAAAGCTAAAATTAAACATAAAAAAAATAATAAAGTAAATAAAATAGATAAAGTTAACAATAAATGGCAGCAAAGAAAAGAGCAACAAAGAGAAAAGAGAAAGTTAGAGACTAGAAAGAAAAGTTTAGAACAAGAGGTAGAATCATTAGAGAAGGAATTAAGAGTAATTGAAGAAAAAATGGCGGGAGCAGGCTCAGATTATGAATTAGTGGCTAAACTTTCATTTGAAAGAGATTTTATTAATGGAAAGCTAGAAGATGCTATAAACCAATGGGTAGAAATGTAAATAATGAATGATGAGAATGAAATATTAATTACATTCTCATCATTTATTAGTGTTAGTGAATAGTATGTTATATGTATCGATAATACTTTTCTTAGTTGATGAACTCATAGATTTATCATCTTTATTTAAATTTGAAGCAAGTGAATTTTTTATATTTATTCTTATATCATTTGCTGAAACACCTTCCAAACCTTTTGCTGTTAATAATGCATCAGTATCCTTTGCAACAGAATTAAAGGCGATAGATGCCTCATTATAGGTGTTAGTATCTATTAATTTTTCTTTATTAAGTTCTTTAAATACACCTATAGCTTGAGCTGGGCTGCATGAATATAATGGCATCCCTATATTTTGAAAAATTTTAGTATAATTCAAATTGCCGCTTTTATCACAATAAATACTTTTATTTTTTGGTATATCAAGTTCTATAATTTTATTTATTGCATTTGAATCTTCAGCGTATTGTTTAGAAGTATTATCCTTATATAGTTTTTTTACCTTTTCATTGATAGAAGGATCGTTTGTTAAGTTTTCTATTATATTTGAATTGTTAGTTTTATCAGAATAAGTTAAGTACTTTAGGGAAACTAAAGAATTCATAGAAGCAGAAGCAAGTGAGCTATATTCAGATGTATCATTGTAAGCTTGAGATGAAGCGTTGGCTACAGCTATATCAATTTTATTTTTGGCATTATAGGCAAAATGTTTTAACTCGTTATTAGATGTATTAATCTTTGGATTAATATTAATGTTTTTGTTTATGTTGATACTCATATTATCACCTCGATTTAATTGACATATATTTAATTATCGTATAAATAATGTAAAAATTAACACATTATCCAAAATTATTATTTCTATAATCAGATGGTGATACCCCTGTAAAGTATTTAAAAACTTTATAAAAGTGACTTTGATCATGAAAACCAAGAGTAAGTCCTATATCTAAAATGCTACTATTAGTAGTTAACAATAGGACCTTTGCTCTATCAATTCTTATTTTTTTAGCATATTTCATAATTGTAATTCCCATCTCTTTTTTAAAACAAGATGATATATAACTTTCTGATAAATTTAAATCATGAGAAAGTTTTTGAAGTGAAATTTGACTTTCTATATTTAAGTGGAGATGCTTTAAGATTTTATTTATTACATAATTATTAGTTATTTCAATGTCGTTTATTATAAGATTTATATATGTTTCTACCATATTTAGTTCTATCGATTGAAGTTCTATCAATGAGTGTTTATTATTTATTAGATCATAAAATTTATTATATACAGGGTGAAGATATTTATTTGAAATACCTTTTTTTATTATTTCTTTAGTGTAAATTGCATTCCAAATAAGCAAGTCATTTTTTTTGTCAGATACATTTAGTTTCTCTTCAAGTTCTTTTTTATGTTTATTTCGTACTATTTCAATTATTGCAGGTTTGTCTCTTAAATCTATTAAAAAAGAAATATTGTTATTAAAAATATTGATATCAGATTTGAAATGTTCATACATATAATCATCTCCAAAAAATTTAATTTAAAGTAATTATATACATATTATATAAAAAATATACAAGTGATAGCAAACCCCTTTGATATAATGACAGTATAAAAATAACAAAAAAAGTAGCATTACTTACCCGGGAAATAAATGCTGCTACTTTGTGTTGAAAAGGAGAGGTTTTTATGAATAAGTATGCTATATATCATAGTACAGAAGTTCCATTTGCTTATGCAAAAGATAAGAATACTTTAACTTTAAGGGTAAGATGTGCAAAGGATGATATAAATAATATAAAGGTTTTTTACAAAGATAAGTACTTAGAAGAGAAGTCTTATGAAATAAAAAACATGAGTAAAATTGCAAGTACTCAATTATTTGATTATTTTCAAGTTAATATAAGTGTTTTTAGGAATAGATATTGTTATTATTTTGAATTAAAAGATAGCGAAAACAGAACATACTATTTAAATTCAAGAGGTATTAAGAAGGATTTAAATACAATGTATTCATATATATATCCTTATATTGCAACAGAAGACGTATATGAAGATGTTAAGTGGGTACAAAATAGTGTTGTTTATCAAATTTTCCCAGATAGATTTTGTAATGGAGATAAAAATAATGATCCCGAATGGGTTTTGCCATGGGGTGACAAGACAACTTATACATCTATGTTTGGAGGAGATTTACAAGGCATAATAGATAAATTAGATTATTTAGAAGAATTAGGGGTCGATCTACTATATTTAACTCCAATATTTAAGTCTAATTCAGCACATAAATATAATACAACAGATTATTTTGATATTGATCCACAGTTTGGTACAGTTGAAAAGGCAAAAGAACTAGTTGAAAAGTGCCATAATAGAGGTATGAAAATTGTTTTTGATGCAGTATTTAATCATTCAGGAAGTGAATTCTTTGCTTTTAAAGACTTAGCTCAGAAAGGTGAAAATTCAAAGTATAAGGATTGGTATTTTGTTGATAATTATCCTGTATCAGTAGAGAAATGTAACTATTATACTTTTGGAGATAATCATAGAGCTATGCCTAAACTTAATACTAGCTGTAATGAGGTTACAGAATATCTACTTGATGTAGGTGAATATTGGGTAAAAGAAGTTGGTATAGATGGATGGCGATTAGATGTATGTGATGAGATTTCCCATGAGTTTTGGAGAAAATTTAGAAGTAGAATAAAGAGTATAAATAAAAATGCTTTAATTATTGGAGAGATAATGCATGAAGCAAAGTCTTTTTTAAAGGGAGATCAACTTGATACAATTATGAATTATCCATTTAAAGATAGTGTTACTGATTTTTTTGGAAGTAGAACTATAAATTCAGAAGAGTTTTCAAGTATTTTAAGTGAAAATAGAATGTTATATATGGATGCTGTTTCAAAACAAATGTGGAATCTTATAGATAGTCATGATACAAAAAGATTTTTAACAGAGTGTCATAATAATATAGATGCAATGAAATTGGCTTTAGTTTTTCAATTTACTTATTTAGGAGGGCCTTAT
>JAQXTC010000033.1 GCA_029219285.1 Clostridiaceae bacterium | reverse complement strand
AACTCCTGTTAATGTTTCAAGGGTTCTAATGTTTCTTCCTTCTCTACCTATTATTCTACCCTTCATCTCATCATTTGGTAAAGCTACTACATGGACTGTAGATTCAGAGACATGATCAGCTGCACATCTTTGTATTGCAGTAGTGATAATCTCTCTTGATTTTTTCTCAGCCTCTTGTTTTGCTTTGCCTTCAATGTCTTTAATCATTAATGCTGCATCGTGTGATACTTCTTTTCTTACTTCTTCTAATAATATTTGTTTTGCTTCTTCTGTTGAAAGACCTGCTACTTTTTCAAGCTCTACCCTCTTTTGATTAGCAAGTTCTTTAACTTTCTCTTCCATATTATTAATTTCAGCAATTTTATCATTTAATGCCTCATCTTTTCTTTGAAGTGCATCAGACTTCTTGTCTAATGACTCTTCTCTTTGAATTAATCTTCTTTCAAGCCTTTGAATCTCATTTCTTCTTTCACGAGAATCTCTATCCAAATCAGTTCTTAATTTATGAACCTCTTCTTTGGCTTCTAATATAGATTCTTTTTTAGTTGCTTCTGCTTCTTTTTTAGCATTTTCTAAAACAACCTTCGCTTCATTTTCAAGTGATTCAACTTTCTTTTTTGATGCTTCTTTTATAGCTTTGTAAACTACAACTCCTAATATAAAAAGCACTAAAATATCAATTATTATTATTAAATACGTTGGCACGTAAACACCTCCTATTTTCTCTATAAAATAAGAAAGCGTAGCTATGCGTCATATCCTTACAACTCTAATACCAAGAATATGATAAACCAGTATTTGTTATTATTTTATCTGAAAAAAAGAATTATGTCAAGTTACATAATATTTTCTATCTATAGTGTATAAATACTCTATTTTTCTTGACTCAAGCTACTTTTCAGTGTTTATTAAGAAAACCTTTACTCATTATTAATATTTTTTTATATTAAAGATGGTATATTTGAATTATTAAAAATCATTCACAATACGCCGCATTTTTTTATGAGTAACTTTAATATAAATCTTATGAATGTAGTTTGTGCAAAAAAATAGAATTCAACACACGTCAAATCCTATTTTTCTATCTACAACTAATATCAAAATTTATTTTGATACCGTCATTTTATTATTCTTTTCCTTCATTTTCTTCAGTAATTCCTGAAGCTTTTTCATCAGCAATTGTTGCTAAAGGCAAATCATATTTTTCTCTTATTTGATTTTCAATATCTAGAGCAACTTCAGGATTATCTTTCAAGTATATTTTAGCGTTTTCTCTACCTTGGCCAAGTCTTATATCTCCATAAGAGAACCAAGCTCCACTTTTTTGAACTATACCTTCTTTAACTCCAACATCAATGATATTACCATTTCTTGATATACCTTCATTATACATAATATCAAATTCTGCTTGTTTAAATGGAGGTGCCACTTTATTCTTCATTATTTTAACTCTTGTTCTATTACCTATAACAGCATCACCTGTTTTAATAGAATCTACTCTTCTAACATCTAATCTAACAGATGCATAGAATTTCAATGCTCTACCACCAGTTGTTGTTTCAGGATTACCAAACATAACACCAATCTTTTCTCTTAATTGGTTTATAAATATAGCAACGCAGTTTGTCTTATTAACAGTACCAGCTAATTTTCTTAAAGCTTGAGACATAAGTCTTGCTTGAAGACCCATATGAGAATCTCCCATTTCACCTTCAATTTCTGCTCTTGGTACAAGTGCTGCAACCGAGTCTACTACTAGTACGTCTATAGCACCAGAACGAACTAAAGCTTCAGCTATTTCAAGACCTTGTTCACCTGTATCCGGTTGAGAAACTATTAAACTTTCAGTATCTACACCGATTTTTCTAGCATAAGCAGGATCTAAAGCATGTTCTGCATCAATAAATGCAACTGCTCCACCTTTCTTTTGAGCTTCAGCTGCTATGTGTAATGCTACTGTTGTTTTACCTGAACTTTCAGGTCCATATATTTCAACAATTCTTCCTTTTGGTACTCCACCAATTCCTAAAGCTATATCTAAATCAAGGCAACCAGTTGATACTGCATCAACATTTAAATGGCTGTCTTCTCCTAATTTCATAACCGAACCTTTTCCAAATTGCTTTTCGATTTGTCCCATAGCACTTTCTATAGCTTTTAATTTATCTTCATTAATTTTACCCAATTAAATACACGCCCTTTCATTGCGAACTTACGTTCTATATACATATTATAATCGATGATTAAATTATAGTCAATATTAAAATAGTATTATATTCCACATAAAATATTAATATTTTATATTGTTTCCCTAATATCTTATAATAAACATGTTTTAAAATAAAAAAAAGTAATAATAGATTATTAGTCCATTATTACTCAATTCTAAATATAGTAGTTTGATTGTCTTATTTATCAGTTGAAATAATATTTTTATTTTTCACAAAATACTCAAAGCCTGACAAAACTGTTACTATTACAGTTATGTATAATGCAACAGATGGTACATACTCAAAAAATCCTTTAATAAATGAATTGTTTGCAACTAAGTTAGTCAAATAAGTTGAGTCGGCAATATTAACTTCTAATAATAAAATTATTATTGTTAAGATTTGTATTACAGTTTTTACCTTTCCCCACCAACATGCAGCAATAACTTTACCTTCTGATGCTGCAATAGTTCTAAGACCTGATACAGCAAATTCTCTTGCGATAACTATAATTGCAGCCCATGCAGGTACAACATTAAATTCTATTAATGAAATTAATGCAGTTGCCACTAGCAATTTGTCTGCAAGTGGATCCATAAACTTGCCAAAGTTAGTTATTTGATTTCTACTTCTTGCTATATATCCAACAAGCTTATCAGATCTTGAAGCTACTATAAAGATAAATGTTGCAATAAAACTGCCATAAGGAATTTTACTACATGCTATAAATATTAGGAATACAGGTACTAATACCATTCTTCCTACTGTTAATTTATTCGCAAGATTCATAATCTACAACTCCTAATAAATCATATTCTGTACAATCAGTAATTTTCACTTTAACAATTGTACCTTTATTTATTTCTTTATCACACTTGAAGAACACGTTACCATCTATTTCTGGAACCATTTCGTAGTTTCTGCCATAGTAACTTTCTCCATTGTACCCTTCAACAAGGATATCATAAATCTTCCCAATTTTCAATTGATTTAATTGTTCTGATACATCTTTTTGTACAAGCATTAATTCTTCTTCTCTTTTAGCCTTTACTTCTTCATCAACTTGATTGTCCATAGTTGCAGCTGGAGTTCCTTCTTCTCTTGAATAGCTAAACACACCAACTTTATCAAGTTTGTAATTTTGTAAGAATTCTTTAAGTTCATCAAATTCTTTTTCAGTCTCCCCAGGGAATCCTACTATTAATGAAGTTCTTAATGTTATTCCTGAAACCTTGCTTCTTAATTTTTCAATTTTTGCTATTATATCTTCCTTAGTAGTTTTTCTTCCCATTAATTTTAATATCTTATTACTTATATGTTGAATTGGTAAATCTAGATATTTTACTACTTTATCATTATTAGCTATTTCATCTATAAGCTCATCGTATATTTCTTCAGGATAACAATATAATACTCTTATCCATTCTAATCCATCAATCTTAGATAACTCTTTTAATAATATGTGTAATGTTTTCCCACCATAAATGTCACTACCATATAATGTAGTATCTTGCGCTACTAAAATAAGTTCCTTAACACCATTATCAGCTAATTTTTTAGCTTCACTTAAAATACTCTCCATATTTCTACTTCTAAACTTACCTCTTATCTTAGGGATAATGCAATATGTACAGAAATTATTACATCCTTCTGCTATTCTAATGTAAGCTGTTTGACTATCAGTAGTTAATATTCTTTCTCCTTCATTAATATTCTCATCAGAATAATTAACTTTAAGAGTTTGTTTATGTTCAGTTATATACTCTAAAATATGTTCATTAATCTGCTTATAATCATTAACCCCAAGAATTATATCTATTTCAGGCATTAATTCTTTAAGATCAATACAATATCTTAGAGTTAAGCAACCTGTTGCAATTAATAATTTACACTTATGCTTTTCTTTATATTTAGCCATTTCTAATATAGTATCTATTGATTCTTGTTTGGCTTTTTCAATAAATCCACAAGTATTAACAATTATAATATCAGCTTCTTTAGGATTATTTGTTATTTCATATTCCTTACTCATAGTTCCTAGGATTATTTCAGAGTCTACTCTATTTTTATCACAACCAAGACTCACCATACCTACTTTATATTTTTCCAAGTCTATTTCCTCCTGCATATGCGTTTGCAAATTATTATACGTTTAATTTTATAACTCTTTTTTAAAGTTTACAAGTTAATTTTCATCTTCTTTTTCAGAGGAATTCATTAATTGTTCCTTTGTTACCAAAACCTGTCTAGGTCTTGACCCATCTTTTTCAGATATTATTCCTCTTTCTTCCAATTGATCCATTATTCTGGATGCTCTATTAAAACCTATTCTCAATCTTCTTTGTAAGAAGGAAGTTGATGCTTGTTCATATTCTACCACTAAATTTATTGCTTGTGATAATAATTCATCTACATCATCTTGAGCTTCTAACGAATTTTCTCCTTGAGATTCACTATTGATATGTTCTAAAATGGATTCCTCATACTGTACTTCATTATGTTCTTCTTTAATGAAATTTATAACACTTTCTACCTCTTCCTCTGAAATAAAGCATCCTTGAACTCTTAATGGTTTATTTTCACCTACTGGTGCATATAACATATCACCCTTACCTAATAATTTTTCTGCTCCTGAACTGTCTAGTATTGTTCTTGAATCTACTTGAGATGAAACTGCAAAAGAAATTCTAGATGGTATGTTAGATTTAATTACACCAGTAATAACGTCAACTGATGGTCTTTGTGTTGCAATAACAAGGTGCATACCTGCTGCTCTTGCCATTTGTGCTAATCTACATATATAATCTTCAACATCATTTGCGCATGCCATCATTAAATCCGCAAGTTCATCTACTATAATAACTGTATATGGCAATTTTTCAGTTATTTGATCTTTATCAAATAAAGCATTATAAGAATCAATATTTCTAACTCCCTTTTCCGCAAATAAATTATACCTTTTGGTCATTTCATTAACAGCCCAATTTAAAGCAGCTGCAGCCTTCTTAGGATCTGTAACTACAGGAATTAATAAATGTGGTATTCCATTATAAACATTTAATTCTACCACCTTAGGATCTACAAGAAGAAGTTTAACTTCATCTGGTGAATACTTATACAAAAGACTTATTATAAGCGAATTAATACATACACTTTTACCAGAACCTGTAGCCCCTGCAATTAATGTATGAGGCATCTTACTTAAGTCTCCTACTACACAAGATCCTCCTATATCTTTTCCTAATGCAAAAGCTAATTTACCTTTTGAATTCTTAAATTCATTAGAATCTAACACTTCTCTTAAAAATACAGGAGTTTGTTTATTATTGGGAACTTCTATACCAACAGCTGACTTACCAGGTATAGGTGCTTCTATTCTAACTCCTGATGCAGCAAGACCAAGTGCTATATCATCTGCTAAATTAATAATTTTGCTTACCTTAACCCCAGGACTTGGTTGAAGCTCAAATCTTGTAACTGAAGGTCCTTTTGTAACTTGATTTACCTTTGCTTCTACACCAAAACTCCCAAGAGTTTCCTCTAGTTTATTTGCATGTTCAATTAAATCTTTTTTATCTTCACTATTAAGCTTTGTTTTACTATTATAATTTAATAGTGAAGTTCTTGGAAATACATACTCTGAATGCTTTTCTTGAGAATTGTTAATTGTATAATCAATTTCTTTGGAAACAACATCTTTAATATCATTATCAAGATTTTTACTCTTTGTTTTCTTTTCTGGAAATGTCATTTCTGGAGCTAATTCACTTACTGGTTTATTAAGATTTTCTGATATATTAAAATCTTCTTCTTCATCTAGAGTAGAATTCTTCATAAAATCTAATATTTTAATTTTATGATTTACTCCCTTTAAAAAATCTTCTTTAGATGATTTTTCCTCACTTGGCTGTTCTTTCACATTAATGAACTCGTCCCTCTTTTTTTCAACTGCCTTTTTTCTTTTTTCTCTTTCTCTCTCTCTATATTCAATACCTTTCGCTTTAGCTGCAGCTCCAGCTTTTATAGGCGAAAAATTAAAGGTAATTATAGATGCAATAATGAATAATGCTATATAAATTATATAAGACCCTATAGCACCTATAAGCTTATATAAAGGAAAAGAAACTATATTTGCTAATATACCACCGTGAACGCCTGATAATCCTTCTGCCACAGAATTTATTATATATAAAGTACTATCTCCAAAAGAAATGTTTTTATCTATTCCTTGAACAAAAATTGTTCCACAAAATAAAACTAATATTATTGTATAAATAGTTATACCGTAAAATTTACGCTCAACTTCAATATTTCCTCTACCTTTTAAATAACGATATCCTAAATATAATAAGTATATAGGAACTATATAACATCCAACACCAAATAATAATTTACCAACTCTTTGTATAAACATTGATAAAAAACCTGCTAAGCTTGTATACATAGCTACTGAGGTTAATAATCCTATTGCAATAAATATAATACCCTTTATTTCCATATTACGACTATCATTATTTTGTTTTTTAGAGCTTCTTTTTCTACTATTGCTTTTACTCTGCCTGCTCAATAAAATCACCTCATTGTATCTTTTCTACACGTGTTTTATATTTCCTTTCTAATAAAAATAAAAAATAGGGTATATCCCTATTTTTTATCAACATCATCAATCAATGAATTAAGTTTTTCAAGTGCTTTACTTATTCCACCAACTTCATTAATAAGACCACATTTTACTGCGTCATCGCCAATCAATAAGGTTCCAACATCATTCATAAGCATATCAGTTTGTTTCATAAATTCATTTAACTTCTCTTCACTTATGTTAGATGTTCTTACAATAAATTTGTTTATTCTTTCTTGCATTTTCTTAAAATACTCGAAAGTTTGTGATACTCCAATTACAAAACCATTCATTCTAACAGGATGAATTATCATAGTTGCTGATGGTGTTATAAACGAATAATCAGCCGATGTTGCTAATGGAACACCTATTGAGTGTCCTCCTCCTGTTACAATTGAAACGGTTGGTTTTGAAAGAGAATTTATCATTTCTGCAATAGCAAGACCCGCTTCAACATCACCACCTACAGTATTTAAAACAATTAATACTCCCTTGACATTATCATTTTGCTCCATAGCAATAAGTTGAGGAATGATGTGTTCATACTTAGTTGCCTTCGTTTGTGGTGGTGAAACCATATGTCCTTCTACCTGACCTATAATTGATAAAATCTGTATTCTTTCATTTGGTGTTGCCATAGCAGTATTTCCAAACTCCTTTACAGATTTCATTTTTTCTTTTACTTCACTTTGCTTTTGTTCTTCATTTTCACTCATCTTAAATTCAGCCATAAAAATAATCCTCCTATACATTTTATTTTTACACGTGAGAATTATTTTTATACTAAGGATTTATTACAATTTGAAAGCCTTATGTAACTGATTTACAGCTAATTCTAAACTTTCAGTATGAACTAAACACCAAATAGTATTATGAGAATCCGCAGTTTGTAAAACTTCTATATTATTTTCATGTAAAGTTTTATAAATCCTTGCCATAACTCCAGGTATACCTTTCATTCCAGCTCCTACCAACGCTACCTTACTACAATTTTCTGTTAAAGTATATTTAATATTTAACTTTTCTAATAACATAGTAAGAGTTTCTTTAGCTGCTGTAGAAACTGTAAATACCTGCTTATCTGGAAAGATATTAATTAAATCAAGAGAAATTCTATTATTAGCTAAAGTTTCTAATATATCAGAATAACTGTTATTATTAGCATTATCCTTAAGCTTTATAGATACTTGAATTCTATCATTATGACTTGTAATTGATGTAACAAGTCTTCTTCTTTTCTTATCTCCTATTGCATTAATAATTGTTCCTTCACAATCATTCATTGTATTTTTTATTACTATTGGAATGTTTGCAGTTCGTGCAACATCTACTGCATTAGGATGAATAACCTTTGCTCCTTGATCAGCTAACTGAAATACTTCTTCATAGCTTAAAATATTTATAACTGAAGCTTCATGAACTATCCTTGGATCTGCAGTCATTATTCCATCTACATCTGTATATATTTCGATACTTTCAGCATTTAATGACATACCAAGTATAGCTGCAGAAGTATCACTGCCACCTCTACCAAGAGTTGTAAAATAACCTTCTTCTGTTACCCCTTGAAATCCTGTTACTACAGGAATTTTCCCTTCTGATAAAATTTTCATAAGCTTTTTATCATCTGTTCTTATCAATGAAGCATCACTAAAATTATCATCAGTAATAATTCCAGCTTGACCTCCAGATAAAGGAACCGCATCAAAACCAGCATTATTTAATGCATTACTTATTACTACAGAACTTATAAGTTCTCCACAACACATTAAAACATCTACTGCCTGCTTATTTTCTATTTTAAATTTATCATCTAATAATGATAAAAGAGTATCTGTTGCATAAGGTTCACCTTTACGACCCATTGCTGACACTACCACTACAGGACTATATCCTTTTTCTACAGCTTTCTTAACCTTTTCTACAACATTTTGTCTTCTTTCTGGTGTAGATACTGATGTTCCACCAAACTTTTGTATTAAAATTTTCATCTTATCCCCCTACGACTAAATGGATGCCTTTTTTATATCACTTTCTTCAGCATCTAATATTATAGTACGAGCACCAATTTTTTTCACGCATTGCCATGGAATTTCTAAAAATTCGTGTGATCCACCTAGAAATCCAAACTTACTACTCCCAAGACTTATAATAAGGAATTTAATTTCTCCTTTATCATCTATTACTAAGTCATTATTTTGTAGGCAATCATATTTCTCACCATCATTAATATTTATTAATTCAAATTTACCTAATTCACTTAATAATTTCACATTAGAATCACTCATAAGATACCTCCCATATTTCATATACATAATTATTATGAAAAAAAGTTATCTTATATTCTTATTATATACGGAAATTAATTATGGGTGCTAATGATTTCATTTGTTAAAAATTCTTATAATACTCTTTTATTACATTATCCAATTTATTATAATCCACATTATTTCCAACATAAGATGCATTAATAATTCCATTACCAAAACACTCTTTTAATACGAAATCTATGTCTTCATTACTTATCTTATCAATTTTATTAATTACATCATCTTGAGTATTAATTCTATTTCTAAATAGAATAGATTTTGCATTGCTAAACATTCTTGAACTTGTACTTTCCAAACCTAATATATATGTAGCCTTTAACTTTTCTTTATTTTTTTCTAGCTCTTCTTTAGTTATTTTGTAAGTAGAAAAGTTTTTAATTTCCTCTATAATCGCTTTTAAAGCTTTTTCCCCATAATTCTTACCAAGTCCAGCATAAATATTAAACATACCAACACCTTGGAAAGGTTGTGGATAACAGTACACTGTATAACAAAGTCCTAATTCTTCTCTAACTTTTTGAAACAGAATAGACGATGCTCCTCCTCCAAATATGTTACTAAGAAGTACTAATGCATAGCTTCTTTCATCCCCATATGGTAGTCCTTTAAGTCCTAAAGATATGTGAAGTTGTTCAATATCTTTATTCAAATAATTTGAACCTGAATGCACAAAAGTTTCTTTATATTTTGGAACATAAGCAAAATCCGATTCCCAGTTTCCAAAATATTTTTCAATTAATTTTTTAAGCTCTTTCTCATCGAAATTACCGCAAACAGAGATTACAGAATTATATGGAATATATTTATTTTTTATAAATTCCTTAATGTCTTTTCTAGTAAAGCTATTTACTTTATCTATAGTACCCAGTATAGGACGTGCTAAGGAATCCTTGCCAAAAGCAATTTCTGAATGAAGATCATCTAAAGCATCTTCCGGATTATCAGCGCTCATATTAATTTCTTCAACTACAACGCTTTTTTCTCTTTCAATATCTTCTTCTGCAAATTTTGAATGAAGAAGTATATCTGATAATATCTCAAGGGATAATTCCAAGTGAGTATATAAATTTTTCACATAATAACATGTTGCTTCTTTACTTGTAAAAGCATTAATCTGACCACCTAAATTCTCTACTGATGCTGCAATTTCTTTAGGTGTTCTCTTATCAGTACCTTTAAAAAACATATGTTCTATAAAATGTGATATTCCGTTATTTTCAAAAGATTCATTTCTGGAACCATTTTGAACCATAACACCTACACTAATGGATTTTACTGAGTCATTTTTTTCAGTAACTACTCTTAAGCCATTTTTTAGGGTATATAAATTATACATAAAATCCTCCCTATAATAAAAGTCACGAATCCTCTTTATTATTATAAAGAAGTTCGTGGCATACTATTCTCTAATTTTACAGAGAAAAAAAGGCAAACATTTGCCTTTATTGTTCTTTCTTTTCTTCTTGCTCTTTCAAAGCATCTTTTCTTGAAAGATTAATTCTACCTTGGTTATCAATATCAGTCACCTTAACTAATATTTCGTCACCTACAGACACTACATCTTCAACTTTGTTAACTCTTTCTTCAGCAAGCTTAGAAATGTGTACTAATCCTTCTTTATTAGGAAGCACTTCGACAAAAGCACCAAAAGTTGTTATTTTAGTAACTTTTCCTAAGTAAACTTCTCCAGCTTTAACTTCTTTAGTTAAACCTTCGATAATTTTCATAGCCTTATTAACACCTTCATGATCAGGTGAAGAAACAAATACTGTTCCATCTTCCTTTATATCAATCTTAACACCAGTATCTGCAATAATCTTATTTATTACTTTTCCACCAGCTCCGATTACATCTCTAATTTTTTCTGGATCAATGCTCATTGTACAAGTCTTAGGAGCAAAAGTAGAAACTTCTGTTCTATGAGCAGGAATACATTCATTAATTTTATC
>JAQXTC010000032.1 GCA_029219285.1 Clostridiaceae bacterium | reverse complement strand
TTAACAGTCTCTTGCTTATCATTTGCATCATGCATTAAAAATACAATGCTATCTGCGTTATTGCCGAGTTTTTTTACATTTTCTTTAGTTTTCATAACTAACTCAGGTGCATATTTTTTACAACCTTGAGCATCTTCATTTAAAGAATTCCAGTCAATTATGGCATAACCTTCTGTATCAATATCTTTTTTTATTTCGGCTCTGTTACCCCAGCTCCAATATCCTCCTGGGAATCTTATGGCTCTTGTAGAAAAGTTAGGACCTAAGATGGATTTTAATAAATCATTATTATGTTCCATATCATCAATAAAGGCTTCGGCATCTACATGCCTGTTAGGATAAAGTTTTTTATAACTATGGCTATAGCTATGATTACCAATGGCATGACCGCTATAAGCTATCTTTTTTACTAATTCCTTTTCATAATCACCTTTGTTAATTGAAATTCCAGTTAGAAAAAATGTAGCTTTTACATTGTATTTATCAAGAATTTTAAGGATATTATCGGTATTTTCAATGGATGGACCATCATCAAAAGTTAGATATACAACTTTTTTGCCATCTTGCCTTACTGGATAATGTATTTCGCCTGTAATTAATTTTTCCGTTATCTTGTATACTTTTAAAGCATCTTCTGCATTTGGATCATCTTCAAGGGATAGGTAAGTGTTTTCCATAGTTGTTGATTTATCCGTTTTATAATTGTCACAATCGAGAGGATTGTTTTCAAAAGCACTTAAAACTTTAGATTCTTGATACTCAGTTATAAGAGCATTTCCTCCTAATGTAATAGGTATTATTGCAGTTAAAAATAGTATTTTTTTATGTCTCTTCATCATTTCTGTCAAGGTTCCTTTTATCTTAAGATTTTATATTTAAACTATATAATTCTTTCTTAATATGTCCAATTAGCCGTGAAAATATAAAAAAATCACTCTAATATAAATTAGAGTGACTGTATATTAATTTACTTTTATTCTTTTCACTGAAGTTAATACTACATATAGAAGCATTGTATTTATAGGTAATGTAAGTATGTTCTTAAATACTCTTACTGGCAAAAGTGCAAAGAAAGAATTGCCATAAAGCATTGAAAGCCAAAGTGTAGTTAATAATAAATTTATTATTATACAAACAGAAAGTTCAACTAAAAAACATCTAAGCATTGTTACATCTTTTTTATAAAATCCAATACCATATATAATTCCAGTTATTACTGCTGATAAAGTAAAACCAGGGAAGAAAGGTCCAGTTGGATTGGTAACATAATTTATTATGTCAGACATACCGCCACATAAACCTCCAATGGCTGGTCCAAAAAATACACCAATAACACCATCAACTAAAAAGTTAAAGCTAAGATGTAAGTATTGAGTAAATTGAACTGTAAACATATTAAGAATTAGTTTCATAGATAGTAAAAGACTTACTAATACTAGATTTTTAACACTCTTAAGTTCCTTTGAAGAACACACGAATAATCTGTAGATACTTTTCATTTTATCTCTCCTTTATTTTTTATTTCAGCTTTACTGAAAAAAAATAAATTTTCAGCAAGTTGATAAGATTGATATAATGCTGAAATAAAAGAGAGAACTCTTTTAAATAACAGCGGAATGCAATATTTGTACCGCAAACTTAATTGTTTTTCGTTTAAGAGACAACTTCCCGTCCTCTTAACACTTAACGCACAAATATCTACTCTGTAAATTAATAATAATTATATTATAACACAATTCTGAAAGGTTTTAATATAAAAGTGCGAAAAAGATAAAAAACTTATAATTTGGTGGCTTTTTTTATACTACATACGTAATACCATAGTTCCATTTTTTAATCGATATTCATCCATTATAAAGAGAATAAAGGCTAATATTAAAAATACTTCACAGCACCAAATAGATTTAACTCCTAAGTAATTTGTAGTAATACCACCAATGCATCCACCTAATATAAAGGAAAATACTATAGTAAAATATCTTAAGGCTTTTGTCTTTCCCTTTGTATCCTTATTCTTTATAGCTAAATAAAGAGTTTGAGTAGCAGTACGTAAATTACCAGTGCACATTGCTGTACTATATGGAGAATTTACAAGTTTTCTAAAAGATGCAATTTGCAAAGAAGCTACATAAGAAATTGTGACTGTAACAACAGTATCATCAAAATCTAAAGGTATAAAACCTATTACAAAAAGAATTATTATTTCAACTAATATTATAATTCTTTCAGTATATTTACTTTTAGCAATTCCATCGTGTGATTTTATAATTTCTACAGTTAAGACTCCTAAAACAAAAGCGATAACTGGTAAAAGATGAAGGATTGCATAATTCCAATTCTTCATAGAAAGACCTACACCAACTAAAACAATATTCCCTGTTTGAGCATTGGCAAAGACACCATCTCTAGTTATAAAGGTATAGCTTTCTAAAAATCCGCCAACTAAGGCAAGTAGTATACCAAGTCTTAAGGATTCATTGGTGATGGTATGTACTTTTATATTTTTATTTATATCTTTTGTAATCATTTATCATGCTCCTTTATAAAAATTACACATTCATATAATAACATAAAACACGAACGTTACTCAAAAAAACTGTGTTTATTTTCGATACACTACAAAAGGTAGAAGATAGGTATAAGAATTATTAGACCTAAAACATTATAAATACTAAAGATTTTTATAAATTTATTACCTTCAAGAGCATTATCTTTTTGATATAGTTTATAAGAAATAACACTAGCCATTGAAGCTATAATAGTTCCGAGGCCCCCAATATTTACCCCAAGAAGTAGCTCTTTATAAAAGGTTGTAAAGTTAGATAAAAGCATAGTACATGGCACATTACTAATTCCTTGACTTAGTAGAATAGATGAAAAATAAGTACCGCTTTTACTTGCAAGTAAATTTTCCATAAAGACTTTTATACTATCCATAGATGATATATTGCCAATAAAAATAAAGAAAAATATAAAAGTTAGAATTAAGGAATAATCTACTTTTTTAAATAACTTATTGTTTAAAAGTAGTACTACTAATGTAGTAACTAAAAAGGCAATTCTGTAGTCAATTAAGTGAAATACAGATAAAAGTATAAATATAAATAAGCTAATAAAAACAAATAATTTATTTTTATTGGTTATGCTTACTTCTTTTAAGGTAATATCTAATTTCTTCTTATCAACTCTACTCATTAAAATTATAAGAAAGATTATAGACACTATAAGAAGAGGCATAGTCAATTTGAAAAATTCTATAGGATTTATATTAAAGTATGAATATATATAGAGGTTTTGTGGATTGCCCATAGGAGTAAAGCTACTTCCTAAATTAGCGGCAATAGTTTGTAATATAATAATTTTCAAACTACTTATATTTGCTTTTTTACAAATTACTATTGTTAGTGGCACAAAGGTAATTAATGCTACATCATTAGTTACAATCATAGATGAAAGTAAAGTGATTGTAACTAAAGCAAAACAAATGCTCTTGTAGTTTGTACACTTTTTTAGAATAGATGTAGCTAAGTAGTCTAAAAGGTTATATTCTTTAAAGGCAGCCACCACAATCATAAGATTAAAAAGCAAAATAAGCACTTTAAAATCAATGTATTCAAGTTTTGGCATAGCAAATAAAGATGATACTAAAGCAAGAATAAAAGCTATTGATAGTACTGCTTCATTCCTTAAAAAGTTTAAGATTTTTTCTGGTAATGGTATGGATATTGTTTGTTTCATTATTATGACCCTCAATTAATTAAATAATATATATAGCTATTTGCTGAATTTTAAAATACATAATCATTATAATATCGCTAGATAGAGGATTACAAATAAATTTATTTTAATTAACCTCAAAAGAGATTTTGGCATATTTTATAGTATTGAGTTATGAAAATTTTATGAACTTAATTAAGAAGAAAAGATATTTTATAACTAACTGAACAATCTGAAAAAGGAGTTAATTAAATATGAAAAGATTGAAAGCTTTAACGCTTTTAGCGTGTTTGGCTTTTGTAGGTACTTTATTATTGACACCTATAGTAAAAAATCATACAGGTACAAGTGAAACAAGAGCCAAGAGAATAGTTAAGAAAATGTCTTTAGATGAAAAAATAGGACAAATATTAATGACTGACTTTAGACAGTGGAAAAGTTATGGTAAGGATAAGGAAGAAGATTTAACAGAAGCTAATAAAGAAGTGTCAGAAATCATTAATAAATATCATTTAGGTGGAGTAATTCTTTTTGCTAACAATGTTAAAGACACAGAACAAACAACAAAGTTAACTTATGATTTGCAAAAAGCAGCTATGGATGGAGCAAATAAAAATCTCCCTTTATTATTATCAATTGATCAAGAAGGGGGAATTGTTACTAGGCTTTTAACAGGAACTTGTCTTCCAGGTAATATGGCTATTGGTGCCACTAGAAGTGAAGAGGATAGTTATAGTTGTGGAGATATTATAGGTAAAGAATTAAGTGCTCTTGGAATAAATGTAAATCTAGCACCATGTTTGGATATTAATAATAATCCTAATAATCCAATTATTGGTCTAAGATCTTTTTCCAGTAAAGCTGATCTCACTTCTGAGCTTGGCCTTAAATATATAGATGGCCTTCAATGTGACAATGTGGCTTCAGCAGCAAAACATTTTCCAGGTCATGGAGACACTGAAACAGATTCGCATGTAGGTTTGCCTTTAGTTAATAAATCATTAGATGAACTTAGAGCTTTAGAACTTATTCCTTTTAAAGCTGCAGCTGATGCGAAAGTGGACATGTTAATGACAGCTCATATCCAATATCCACAGATTGAAACAGGAAAATTCATATCTAAAAAAGACGGTAAAGAAATTAATATACCAGCAACTCTTTCAAAGACTATAATAGATGGAATTGCCAGAAAAGAATTAGGATATAATGGTGTAATAATAACAGATGCATTGAATATGGCAGCTATTTCAGAAAACTTTGGCGAAGTTGAAGCAGTTAAAATGGCTATAAATGCAGGTGTAGACATTGCGTTAATGCCAACTACTTTAAAAAGTGAAGCTGATATTTATAAGCTTGAAGCTATAATTGATGGACTAAAAAAGGCTGTTAAGTGTAAAGAAATAAGTATAGATAGAATAAACGAAGCAGCCACTAGAGTTGTTAAGTTAAAGATTGATCGAGGAATTATTAATTATAGCCAAGATAAAAGAACTTTAGAGGAAAGAATAATAAATGCTAAGGCTGTTGTTGGTAGCATAGAAAATAGAGATAAAGAAAGAGAAATTGCAGCTGATTCCATAACAGTTTTGAATAATTATAATAATGCTCTTCCTTTAATACCAAAGGAGAATTCAACTATATTAGTAATTACACCTTATGAAAATCAAATTACTTCTTTAAAATACGGTATAAATAGATTAATTACTGAAGGAAAGATAAAAAAGGTTAATATTGATGCTATTTGTTATAAAGATATTTACAATTTAAATAGTGATATGAAAGTAAAAATCAATACTGCTGATTCAATTATCATGTTGACTCAAATGACTAGTAAGGTTGATATAAATATTTGGCCTTATTCTATGCCAAGACAGATAATTGATTTTGCTAAAACCAATAAGAAGAATCTTGTGGTTTGTAGTGTTGGTAAGCCTTATGACGCTGTACTTTATAAAGATGCTAAGGCACTTATTTGTGCTTATGGCTATATTGGTATGCAAGAGTGTGGACAAGGAAAATATCCAACAGAAGCCTTTGGCCCTAATATTCCAGCGATATGTGATATAATCTTTGCTGCCAGAGAACCTAAGGGTAAATTGCCATTAGATTTACCAGCATATGATGAAAAGCTAGGAAAATTTGATTTATGTAAAATTGAATATAGATTTGGTGATGGAATAACTGATTTATCGGAAAAACATGGACAAGATGATCCTATAGAGACAAGTGATGATATAGAATACTATATTGTGTTAGTTTGTTTAATTATTTTGGCTATAGTCATAATTGGTGGCAGCATAAGAGAAACGAAAAATAAATAATCAATGATTTTCATCTATATGGATTGAAATAAGTAAAAGGGCCTTAATTAGGAATTGCCTAATTTAAGGCTTTTTACTTGAAATACAATATATGATTAAAAAATATGAAAAAAATAATAAATTATTATAGACATAAAGAGAAAAAAGTAATAATATAATACTAATAAATTATGAATATCACGTTTATCGTATAGCGCTTGGAATATGGCCAAGCAGTTTCTACCAAATCACCATAATAATGATTTGACTACGATATGTCTATTTACGTAAAGTTTTTTGTTTTTGGCGTAACATATCTATATCCTCTACATGCGATATTACGTGATTACTAAAGATAGCATGGAGGAACTAATGATGAATTTTTTATCAAACTATTTTCGATTCAAGGAAAAAGGTGCAAGTCTTAAAGGAGAAATAATAGGAGGCTTAACAACATTTCTAACAATGGCTTATGCATTGTTTTTAATTCCCAATGTATTAAAAGAAGCTGGTATGCCAGAGGAAAGTGTTTTTGTTGCAACAGCATTGGCAGCAGCAATTGGAACATTAATTATGGGGATATTTGCAAACTTTCCTATGGGATTAGCGCCAGGTGTTGGTTTAAATGCATTTTTTGCATATAGTGTTTGTTTAGGAATGGGCATACCTTGGCAAACAGCACTTTCAGGTGTACTTGTATCAGGAGTTATATTTTTACTAATTTCTATTACTGGTTTACGAGAAATAATTATTAAAGCAATACCTACAAACCTTAAATATGCAGTAAGTGCTGGGATTGGATTATTTATTGCTTTTATTGGATTTAAAAACGCCGGAATAGTTGTTGGTAGTGAAGCAACATTTGTAGCTCTTGGTAATTTAAGAGATCCAGAGGTACTTTTAGCTTTATTTGGTTTAGTAACTATAGCAATACTTATGGTAAGAGGCTCAAAGATTGCCATATTTATAGGAATGGTTTTAACAGCAGCAGTAGGAATGATTTTTGGTCTTATTGATATGCCAACTTCAGTAGTTTCTATGCCACCATCAATGGCACCAACTTTTGGAGTAGCGCTTGAAAACATAGATAAGGTTTTAAATCCACAAATGATATTAGTTGTTTTTACTTTCATTTTCATGGACTTTTTTGATACAGCAGGAACACTAGTGGCAGTTGGTTCAAAGGTAGGTCTAATAAAGAAGGATGGGTCAGTAGAAAATGGTTCAAAAGCTTTACTTGCAGATTCTGTAGCAACTTGCGTTGGTTCAGTTTTTGGTACTACTAATACTACATCTTATGTTGAGTCTTTATCTGGGGCTTCAGTAGGAGCTAAAACAGGATTTTCAAGTGTAGTTGTAGGAATAGGATTTTTAGTATCTTTATTCTTTTCACCACTATTAACAGTAATAACAAATGCAGTTACAGCGCCAGCCCTTATTATAGTAGGTTCTTTAATGTGTAGTAATTTTAAAGATATAGAATGGGATAAGAGTGAAATAGCTATTTCATCTTTCTTAACAATAATACTTATGCCATTAACTTATAGCATAGGTGAAGGTATTGCTTTTGGATTCTTATCATATGTAATTTTAATGATAGCTAAGGGCAACTTTAAAAAGGTGCATCCAGTAATGTACGTTTTAGGAGCATTGTTTATAGTATATTTTGCAGTTTAATAATAAATTAAGAAAAGTTCAGTACTCTAGAGATGAGTACTGAGCTTTTTTACGTCTAAGAAAGTAAATCTGGAAGCCTTACAGAGTTACAGGATTTATAGGTATCAAAGAAGCTAAGATTTTAAAAATAATTAAATCATATGTGATATATTAAGCTCTTGGAGTGTTATAATAGAATAAAACGAATAAAATAATTACCATAAATGTATTAATTAACTAGAAGATTAGGAGAAAGAATGAGTGAAATATTTAAGATAAACGATAGTAATATAGAAGTAAGCACGAAAATATATATGGAAACATATTCTAAGGAACCTTGGAATGAAGAATATAATTTTAAGGATGTAAAAAGTTATATTAGTAGATTTCTTTCAATAGAGAATAATCGTGGATGGATATTATACGATGGGAATAAAGCTATTGGAGTAGTGTTAGGCATTATTATTCCAACAACAAGAAAGGATTACTTTAGGATTGAAGATTTATGCATAGTTCCGGATAAACAACATATTGGATATGGGAGTGAGTTTATAAAAATTATATCAAGTGAATTGAAATCTTATGATGTTGATTCAATAATACTAAATACAGTTGGAGATTTTCCTGCTTATAAGTTTTATTTGAAAAACAATTTTAAGGATATTGATACATCAAGAACATTATATCTAAACTTGTAACACAAAAAAGTTTGATATTTTGAAATAAATTATAGTTACTATGAAAAAGGAAAGGAGGATTAGTGGAGGAGTGTTTTTTATGCAGTCTTTCACTAAATGAGAGGTAATGAAAATTGAATTTTGTCTTGTAGAAGATGGTAGTGTTATTTTTAATAAGGATTCTAAGGATTTAAAAGATATTATTAATGTAATAACTAGAGTAGGAACTGAAATAAAAATATCTTTTAGCAAAGATCAGTTTATTCATGGTTTTGTTACCAATGTAATGTATATAGCTGATGCAGAAGAAAATGATGAAAGTCTTAGAATCTATTTTACAAAGGATTTTTCTAAGCACAAAGCTAAAGATATGTTATCACCAGAAAAGCTATCAGTAACTAAAATAAAAGATAAATTAAATTAATTTTTTTGAGGACTTATGTAAAGGTTTAAATAGGAGATGGTTTAATGTATCCATTAAAATTCGAAAACCTATATTATGAAAAAATATGGGGTGGCAGAGATTTTGAAAAGTTTAGAGATAACTTGCCAGATGGTAACATAGGTGAAAGTTGGGATATAGCATGTCATCCAAATGGTATTAGTATAGTAGCTAATGGTGAATTTAAAGGTATGAACTTTAAGGAACTTATAAAAAAACATGGAAAAGAAATAATGGGTAAAAATTATAAAGGGGATAGGTTCCCACTACTAGTTAAACTAATTAATTCCAAAGATAAATTATCAGTTCAAGTACATCCTAATGATGAATATGCAAAGAAAATTGAGAATTCTTTTGGCAAAACAGAGGCTTGGTATGTAATTGATGCTAAGGAGGGAGCTTCTGTAATTATTGGAACTAAAAATTGTAATAAAGAAATTTTTAAGAAAGCAATTAAAGAGGGAAAGACTGAAGAATATTTAAATAAAATTCCAGTAAAAAAGGGGGATTGCTTCTTAATTAAAAGTGGTTTAGTACATGCTATATGTGAAGGAGTTATTATTGCTGAGATTCAACAAAACTGTGATATCACTTATAGGATTTATGATTATAATAGAGGAAGAGAAATACATGTTGCAAAGTCCTTAGATGTTATTGATTTTAATCTTAAGGCGACAAACTTAAGCAGGAACAAACTAGAGGTATTCAAAGAATACAGTAAAGGAACATTGTGTGAGTGTGAATACTTCAAAATTGAAAAATATATAGTAGATGGGGAATTCTCTGAGGAAAGTGATAAGAATAGATTTTTTATATTTACTTGTATAGATGGACAAGGTAAATTATTATGGAATGAAGGAGAAGATTTTATTGATATTTTAACAGGGGATAGTATCTTGATACCAGCTAGTCTTGGGGAGTATATTATTAAAGGAAAAATTACATTATTAAAAAGTTATTAACATATATAAAAGATGAATTAGAACTAAAGTGCATCTTTCTTTTTTGCCCAAATAATTAACAAAGTAATTACATTTTAAATATTATGGTTATATTTTAATTTATTCCTAATATATATTATGTTAAATATGATATTTTGGGGGGAATTTAAATGAATACATTAAAATCTATTTATGATTGGTTTTCAGCGTTAAATCCAGATGTTAGGATACTATGTGTTGTTCTGGCAATATCATTATTATTACTTAAAACAAATTCGCGAAGTGTTGAACAATGATACTATGAGAGAACAGTATTGCCAAGATAAAATTAAGTGCTATATAAAAGAAAAATTATATAGCACTTTATCTCAAAGTATTTGGGTATTTAGTATATAGATGCAAATAATATTTAAAATTGTAGTTGTGATAAGTAAAAGGTTAGAAAAAATATTTGAAAAGAACAAGTTGATTTTGGTTGCATTAGTTATAATATGAGAAAGTAGAAATAGAAATACAGTTGGAATAATTCCTTGGACTAAAATTAATATAAAATTGCTTGAAAAATAATCGTAAGTTAATAAATATAAACCTTTGTATAGCAAGAAATTATTAATGATTAAGGACATAAAAAGACAAGTTAAATTTAATATAAATAAGATTCGTAATTTCTTTTGTATAGTAAATTGATCAAAATTTTTAAAAAAAGAAAACATTCCATCACCTCAGATAAATTATGGACATGTTGCTTCATTTCTAAACATATGTATAAAAAAACTACATCTTATATTAAAATATATGATGTAGCTTAAGTTATTTATAACACAGAAATTACTTCATCTAAACTATTCATTTTTTTGTAGGTTAAGTCTAAAATTTCTTCACTAGGTGTTACTAAATCTTCAATGAATATCACATCAATAGAAGCATTGTGAGCAGCCTTTATTCCGTTAATGGAATCTTCTAAAACTAAAGCATTTTTAGCTTCTACATTAGCTTTTTCAAGGGCTTTTAAAAATATATCAGGACTTGGTTTGCTATTTTCAATTTCATTACCACAAACAGATAAATCGAAGTAAGAGGAGATCCCGGTTATTTTTAATAGATTTTCCATTACATCTCTACTACTAGAAGTAGCAACAGCTCGCTTTATGTTATTAACTTTTAAAAATTCTAATAGTTCAATTAGTCCTTGCTTTTTTTGAACCCCATTCATAGATATAATTCTACTTTTTTCTTCTTTTATGTCTAAAAGCATTTTTTCTATTGGAAAGTCATTTCCATACTTTAATTTCATATTAGTACAAATGTAATTTTCATTAGTTCCAATAAAAGTTTTATAGTACTGAAAATCACAGTTGCAATTATAGTTTCCCTGGATATTTTGCCATGCCTTCCATGCGATAGTTTCAGAATCTAGCATTAATCCATCCATATCAAAAATCACAAGTTCTTTTTTCATTTATTTCCATCCCTTCTTTTGTAAATTTATATATTTTAATTATAACAAAGTAGGAACATTCTTGCTATTAAATAGGGAAGAATTCATGGGAAAATAGAGGTAATAATATGTAATTATTTTTGCAAAAGTTAGAGTTTAGCTATAAAAAATAATGTAATATTAGAAAAATATATGACATTATTATTACAAAATATTAAAAGTCATATAATTAACTTACTTGAATATAAATAATTAACATAAGGTTCAATTGATAAAATCTAGCTATACCAAAAAGTTAAACGTATACAAAAAAGTGAGTAATTTTAATGAAATTAGGTGCCTTGAAAAGGAGTTCTATGGCTAAAATTTGACAAGCCGTAGTCTTTTATATATAATTTAACTCATACGCTTGCCAAAGGAGGAAATTAATGATAAAACAATTTTTAAGCGATATCAAAGACAAATCTTCTAGCGGTTCAAAAAAACAATTCATAATAGGATTTGTAGTAATTTTAGCGGTGATAATTATATTAGCAGTTGTAGGTATGCGAAAAACTATTGTAATTGATATTAATGGTACAGAAGAAAGTTTTGTGACATACAAAGGAACTGTAAAAGATGTGTTAGAGGAGAGAGGTATAACACTTTCATCCAAAGACAAAGTTGAACCATCATTAAGTAGCAATGTGGACAAGGGTGACGTAATAAAAGTTAAGTCAGCTGTTCCAGTTAAAGTTGTTTGTAATGGTGTAGAAGTAAATATAGAGACAGCAGAAAATAATATTCAAGATATGTTAGAAGTGGAAGAGTCAACCCTTAATGAAGCTGGTATTAGTTTTAATAAGGATATAGATGAAGTTTCACCTTCACTTGACTCTAATATTCAACAAGATTTACAAGTTCAAATTGTTAAGGTTGAAACTAAAATGGACACTGTAAATGAAGAAATTGATTATGATACAGTAGTTCAAAAAGATGATACTTTGGATAGTGGAACTAGAAAAGTTAAATCTGAAGGTGTAAAAGGTCAAAAAGAAACTGTTTATCAAGTAGTTTATAAAGATGGACAAGAAGTTTCAAGAGAAGTAAGAAGTATGAAGACTGTAGTAGAACCTGAGAGTAAAATTGTACTAGAAGGTACAAAAACAGTATATGTAAGTAGAGATGGAGTTGCATCTGGTAAAAAGAAATTAACATGTACGGCAACAGCGTATAGTGGAGGAAAAGCTACAGCAACAGGACGTACACCGCAAAGAGTAGTAGGGGGAATTAGTACAATAGCTGTTGACCCATCGGTTATACCACTTGGAAGTAAAGTGTATATTGATGGATACGGTTATGCTATTGCCGCTGATACAGGAAGTGCAATAAAGGGAAATAAAATTGATCTTTATTTCAATAACAAAAATGAACCACATTTATGGGGAGTAAGAACTGTAGAAGTAACAATAGTTGCATATCCAGGAGAATGGTAAAGTAAGAGATGACAAATTGTGTCATCTCTTATTTTTTTGAATTTATAATTTATATCTATATATTTTTATGAAATTATGATTTATTGAAAAGGCAATTATTATTTTGCATTTGGGAGAAAAGGATAAGTAAAACAATATAAATGATAAAATTGAAGTTTTTAAAAGATGAAAATAGACATTATTCATTGTATAATTAATTATATTTTTAATAATTAATTATTTAAATTAAAATATTTGAAATAATTTTGTTGTAAATAAAATATTAATGGGGTGATGCGCGTGAAAATAGTAAAAAGAGATGGCAACCTGGTTGATTTCGACAAACAAAAGATAAGAGATGCGGTAACCAAAGCGATGAAAAACGGTAGTGGGATTTATCTACCTGATATTGCAAAGCTTATAGCTAATGATGCAGAAAAGAAATTTAGTACAGAAGAAACTTGCACTATTTATAAAATTGAAAGTTACGTATATGATAGATTAGTTCATTACGGACAAGCTTTAACAGCTAAAGCTTATGAAGGATATAGAGCAGTACAAGAATTTAAAAGAAATACTAATACTACAGATGAAAGCATTCTATCTTTATTAAGTAAAACTAATGAAGATGTTATGAAGGAAAATTCCAATAAGAATTCTGTAATAGCTGCAACACAAAGAGATTTAATTGCAGGGGAAGTATCTAAGGATATTTCAAGAAGAAGACTAATTCCTGCACATATGGTTCAAGCTCATGACGAAGGTGTTATTCACTGGCATGATATGGATTATACCTTATCTCCTATATTTAATTGTTGTTTAATTAACTTAGAAGATATGTTAGATAACGGAACAGTTATTAATGATAAGTTAGTTGAATCACCAAAGTCCTTTGGAACTGCATGTACAGTAACAACACAAATTATTGCACAAGTAGCTTCCAATCAATATGGTGGGCAAAGTATAACAATCAAGCATTTAGCTAAGTATCTTAGAATTACTGAGGAGAAGTTCTATAAGTTCTATTTAGAAAAGTATAATAATGAAGAACTTGCTAAAGAACTAGCTCATGATATGAAAATGAAGGACTTAAAAGATGGTGTTCAAACAATTAGATACCAATTATC
>JAQXTC010000031.1 GCA_029219285.1 Clostridiaceae bacterium | reverse complement strand
GAAGAACTAAAAGATATTTTTGAATTACAAGGCTTTAGTGTAAGTTTTGTGCAAATAAATAAGTTTGTTTGGATATTAAATGCAAAATTAAATTAAGAAGAGCGAGAACATCTGAAATGGCAGAATGATTTACTTGGGAGTTTATTTCGTATAGCGAGATTGATTTTAGAGAAGAGAGAAATGCAAGATTATCTGAAATGGCAGAGTAATTTGCTTGAGAGTATATTTCTTTTAGTAAGATTAATTTTTAGAGAAAAGAGAAATTTAGTATCTACTATTAAACTAATGTAACGAGCTTAGCGAGTTTTTCTCTATTCTCTAAAGAAAAACTATGTAGAAGAGAAGAACTGACAAAAGAAGTATTCTTTGATACCAAGTATACTCTGTTTCTCTCTTCTCTAAAGAAAGACTATGTAAAAAAGAATAACTAACAAGGGAGGTATTCTTAAATAACAAATATACTTTATTTCTCTATTCTCTTAAAGAAAGACTATGTGGAAGAAAAAAACTAACAAAGGAAGTATTCTCTGATATTAAATAAACTTGTTTTCTAAATGTATTGTGATAAAATTAGACATATTATTAAAATTTGTAAGTGGAGAGTTTTGAATGTTTGAAAATACTTATGTTATTAATTATGATTTTATGAAAAAGATTAAGAAATATATGTTTCCAAGATGGTATAAGATATATATTCTTACAGCATCAATTCTTGGTGCTATAGTAGCTGGAGTTGGTGTGAAAAATAAAAGTACCGATACTATAATAATAGGTTGTGTATTTTGTTTAACTATAATTAGTGTCTATTTTTCTAAAAGGTATGTTGATAGAATTAGGTTAATTAATCGTGTTCAAGAAACAAGTGGTAAGAGAGAAGCAGAATACAAATCAGTTTTAAATAAACAAGGTATAGAAATAAAAAATTTAGATACTAAAGCTAAAGCTACCATTAAATATGAATTATTTAAAAGAATAGCTGAAACAGATGAGGAATTTGTTCTTTTTACTAAATCTAATCAATTTTGTGTAGTTTCTAAAAAGAATTTTGATGAAGAAATGATTCAAGAATTTAAAAAGGTTATTACTGAGAGATGTAAAAACTTAAAGGAAATAAAATTTAAAAGTAATTAAGAATTAAGAGGGAAGAATTAAGAATGAAGGATGAAACTCTTGCAGAGTTTCTGAGAATATATGAAAAAATCCTATTGGGATTTTTCTGAGGGGCGGTGCAAAAGCATCGCCTTTTATTTTGCTTTTCTGAGCTTATTGAAGAAAAGCTTCCACTTATGGGGAGCTGTCCGAGAATAGTTAAGAATTAAGAGCTGTGGAAGTCATCTGTAATTGAAGGAGACTTTGATTACAGGTGTATTTTTATTAGAGAGAAAAAAATAAAACTATAAAGAGAGAGGTGCAAGAACAGCTTCATTTCACTTTTTATTGTGGGCATACGAAGAAAACAATTATAAAAATAAAAAATATTTACAAAATATGTAAAAACATTATAATTATTTCTGTGATAATGAGTTGACATAACTATATTATATATTCTGATTATGCAGTAATTTAGTATAGGGGGAAAAATAGAAAAGTTTACATATTTATATTACTTAAAAAGTAAATGTAAATATTATTGAGCATTATAAATATTCCTGTATTTTACAATAGTGATTCATATAATATTTTTGATTCTTATGAATTAGGAGTGATAGTAATTATGATTAATTCAACTATTTTAAAGTTACCTAATATAAGAAAAAATTCCTTTAAATTACTAAAAAAAATAATTAAAAAGCCAAGCACAATTAGAGAAAATAAAAATATTTTAATAATAATGGGAGGATTATATGGAAAGCTTATTGGAAGTAAAATCATTATGTAAAAGTTACGGAAAGGATGAAATTCTAAAAAATATTAATTTAAAGGTAAATAAGGGAGATATATATGGTTTAATTGGTCCTAATGGGGCAGGTAAGACTACAGTAATAAAAAGTATATTAGGATTAATCAGAAGGGATAAGGGAGAAATATATTTTGATGGGAAATTAATAAACAGTAATTCTTCTATAAACAAATTAATAGGAGCAACAATCGAGGAACCTGCATTTTATGAATATTTATCAGGATTTAATAATTTAAAATTACATGCAAATATGAGTGGTATAAAAGATGAGAGAATTGATGAAGTGTTAAAGCTTGTAAGACTTACAGAGGCTAAAAATAAAAAGGTAGGGAAATATTCTTTAGGAATGAAGCAAAGACTTGCTATTGCAAGAGCTTTCATTAATAAACCTCAATTGGTTATATTAGATGAACCTACTAATGGTTTAGATCCAAATGGAATACGTGAAATTAGGGAATTCATAAAGAAACAGTCTGAGGAAGGTGTTACATTTATATATTGTTCTCATATTTTAAGTGAAGTACAAAGTTTATGTAACAGGATTGCTTTAATACAAGAGGGCAAGATTGTTGAAGAGGATTATACAAATAATATGCTTTCAGATAAAAAGAAAATTTATGTTATAAAATGCAATGATAGAGAAAACCTTGGAAAATACTTGCGATTAAATAACATAAAATCTAATATTACGGACGGGAATTTAGAAGTAGACTTAAGTGATAGTACATTTTCTAAATTAAATCAAGTTCTTGCTAGCAGTAAGTATGATATTATTGATATTTATAAGAAGTCATCTTCCCTTGAGAATATATTTGTTCATAAAGTTGGTGGTACTAATGATAAAAAATGAATTTATTAAGTTTTTTAGACCATCAATAATTATTGTTTATCTAGTTATAATTATGATGCTTACAGGCATGTTTGGAATAATTATCAATGAAAATTACATAGGTAATTATAATTTAGAGGATCTTAAGATATTTTTCAAAATGATTAATAGTAATATTATTTATTATATTTTACCTCTATTTATTATTTTTTTTTCATATAGTGTTTTCACAAAGGACATCTATGAAGGAAAATTAAAATTCTTTATGATAAGTGGTGAAAATAGGATAAGGTTATTTTTGGCGAAAGTATGTATGTTATTGCTGATAACATTAGTCTTTGTTATTGTAATAAACATTTTATCAGCTGTAATGACAGCAATATTATCAGGGAATTTTAATAATTTATTTTCTTATTTTAATATTGAATACATTGTAAAATTAACAATCCTATTAATACCAATTTTAATGGTTGCAATTTTTATATCTTGTGTTTCTCAAAACTCAATAATAATATCAATTGCTTTATTTTTTGTATTAATAGCATTTAATGAGTTTAATAAAACAGTTGGAGAATATACAATTACTGGAGTAGTAAGAGAGTATTTGTATAATGGTGAGTTTAGGTTATTAGCTGTTATAATACCAGCAATAGTTTTAGCTATTATAAACATTTTTATGTTTAATAGAAGGGATATGGTAGAATGATTATCAAAGTTGCAAAGAATGAATTAAGAAAAGTTTTTTATAGCAAACAATTTTATGTTTTATTGGTTTTTATAATAATTATGTCATTTTTATCTGCTTATCTTTATGGAGATATTAGAAATAGTATATTATCAGGAACTGTTGATGCTGATCGATATAGTGCAGAAGTAAAACAAAATTTTATAAATATGAACGCCATTACTTTTATGCAAATGCTTTTAACTGATTTTATTTTCAAACCTATGATACCGTTTTTTGCTATATTCATGGTGGTGTTTGCAGTAAAGACTTTTGCTGAAGATAATGTAAGTGGAAGGTTAAAATTTACCATTTTAGAATGTGATCAAAGAGCCAAAATATGTTATGGTAAGTTATTATACTTATTTATTATTACATTCATAGGAGTTCTCATGAATTTTGTTTGTGGTTTTTTGTTAGGTTCATTTATTTTTGGATTAAAAGGCGTTACAGCAGGTAATTTTCTATCAGAAATAGGTATGTATGTATCAGCAATAATTCCTATAGTATCCTTTGCTGCCATTATAGGTGTTATATCAATGGTTGCATCCAAAAACAATACATTTATTGTAATAGGAGTTATGAGTAGTATTTTAATTAGTTTATTAGATAAGTTTACCGTAACAAAATATTATTCACCTTTAGGAATTATTACAAGGATTTCTCAAGTTGGAATTTCAGATATTAGTAAAATTGATTTGTTGCAGTCTAATTTGGTATCTGCAATTTATATTGTTATTACAATAATAATTGGTTCTATAATTTTCAACAGAAAAGAGTGGAAGTATTAATTTATTGAATAATTGGGTATTTATGTTATGATGATGATAGGATGTGGACAAATCTTAAAACATAAAGGAGCAAATGAATTGAGTATTACTTTACAAAGTAACATTTTAAAGTATCTTTTTAAGAGCGTTTATTTTATTAATGGAACTGCTTATGCAGGAAAGTCTACAATGGTGAAAATGCTAGCTGATAAATATGATGGAATTTGGTGTGGAGAAAATTATCACGATGTATTTATGGAAGCTATAAGCATTGAAAATCAACCTAATTTATCATACTTTGGAACAATGAAAGATTGGCAAGAGTTTGTTAATAGAACACCAGAGGAGTATGATGATTGGGTAACAGGATGTAGTGAAGAGGCTACTGATTTAGAGATAGCTAGATTAATTCAACTTGTAAGTAAGGGAAAAAAGGTGTTTGTTGACACAAATATTTCTATAGAAAAATTAAAAGAAATCTCTGATTATAATCATGTTGCCATTATGATTTCCAAGCAGAGTACAAGTGTTGAAAGATTCTTTGATCGTGAAGATGAAGAAAAGCAATTTATTTTAAGTAAAATTAAAGAAGCAAAAGATCCAGAAAAAACAATGCAGAATTATCGAGAATGTTTGAAAAAAGTAAATAGTCTGGACAAGTATCAAGCCTTTAAAGACTCAGGATTTTTTGTTTTAGAAAGAGACGATAATCGTAAAAAAAAAGAGACAATGAAAATACTAGAAAAGCATTTTGGCTTATAAAATACTTAAGAGTATATTTCTTTTATTAAAATTAATTTTTAGAGAAAAGAGAAATTTAGTATCTACTATTAAACCAATGTAACGAGCTTAGCGAGTTTTTCTCTCTTCTCTAAAGAAAGACTATGAAGAAGAAAAAAACTAACAAAGGAAGTATTCTTAGATAACAAATATGCTTTGTTTCTCTCTTCTCTAAAGAAAGACTTTGTAGAAGAGAAGAACTAACAAAAGAAGTATTCTTAAATAACAAGTATACTATATTTCTCTCTTATTTAGAAAAAACTTTGCTTTAAATACAGATAGTGGTAAAATTAGGATTAGTTTAGTGAGTGAGGAGTAGTAGGGTTTATGAAAAGAAGTTATTTGGGAATATGTATGTTATGTATATTCTTTATGTGTGGATGTGGTAATTCTAAAAGTAATATATATAATGATGATAAAAAAATAGCTGCTGATAGTGATACTTTTAGTATTAGCAATTCAGAGGGGGAAGTAATTAATAATGAGTATAAGGAGCAACTTACTTTAGATGGGGATTATACGATATGGCAATGTGATTGCGATTCTGATAGACAAACAGAGGTAGCTTATTCATTAAAAGCTTCAAATGGTAGTGCTAAGTTGGTTTTAATTACCCCTGATAATAAAGTTAATACTATAGTTCAGGTGACAGATAAAAAAAATGAGTCAGATATGACTAAAGTTAAATTAGATTTAGGAAGAGGAAAAAATAGAATTAAATTAGTAGCTAAAGATCAGGCTAAAATTGAGGTTGACTTAAAGATTAACGAAGGGGAATTTAAGGAACAGAAATTTCAATAATTAAGAATTATATGGAAGTGCATTTGTAAATTTGATTACAGATGTACTTCTTTTTTTTAGAGAAGAGAGAAGAGCGAGAGCATCTGAAATGACAGAATGATTTACCTGGGAGTTTATTTCGTATAGCGAGATTGATTTTAGAGAAGAGAGAAATGCAAGATTATCTGAAATGGCAGAGTAATTTGCTAGGGAGTGTATTTCGTATAGCAAGAGTATTTTTAAGAGAAGAGAGAAAAGCAAGAGTATCTGGAATGGCAGAGTAATTTGCTTGGGAGTGTATTTCGTATAGCAAGAGTATTTTTAGAGAAGAGAGAAGAACAGGTGCATCTGAAATGACAGAATAATTTTCTTGTAAGTGTATTTCGTATAGTAAGATTAATTTTTAGAGAAAAGAGAAATTGAGTTTCTTGTTTTAACTTAATATAATGAGCGCTGCGAGTTTCTTTCTCTCTTCTCTAAAGAAAAACTATGTAAAAGAGAAGAACTAACAAAAGAAGTGATCTTTGAAATCAGTAAGCATGTTTTTTGAGATTAATTATATTTTTTGTAGAAGGTGCTTTTTGCAGTTTTTAAGGTTGCAATTAGCATCTTTTTTAATGAATGACAGTTTGATTTTAAAATATAGTAATCTTTAGTGAGATAACCAGAACGCTCAAGAACTATTAACCAATATTCAGTTTCAGAAGCTTCTTTTAAAGAAATATGAATTTTATTAATAAAATCAGCTTTACTAATAGCAAATATTGATTCATGTAAGTTAGCACCAATACTGGTACCACTTCTAAGTATTTGCTTAGACATAACAAATTCATGCTTTTCATAAGCAAGCCATTTATAAAAATTTATCAAAGACACCGAAAATTCAATAGATTGCCTTACTAATTCACCATCATTCATAAAAACA
>JAQXTC010000030.1 GCA_029219285.1 Clostridiaceae bacterium | reverse complement strand
GTGCTAAATATACTAAAGGCAGAGGTCCTCTAGAAATTGTTCATTATGAAACTTTTGAAACAAAAAGTGAAGCCATGAAAAGGGAATATGCTATAAAAAGGCTAAGTAGAAAAGAAAAAGAAGAGCTTATTTATATAAAATAAACTCTTTCTACTTTAAACATAACACTCCCCCTCAATTAGACACATACAATATTACAACTTATTTGATATTCTATATATTTATAGTATAATATTTATTAATTTGAAGAAGGATGTTTGTTATGAAAACTAGTACTTTATACTGGGTGAAAAAGTTCCCGGGAAAGCTCCATGCAATTCTTTTATAGACTTTTTTGTATGGGGCAATATATGCACTTTATAAATAATTTCTATTATAAAGAATTGCATTCTTAAAATTTTATCTTAACTATTAAGGAGCGATTCAAAAATGAAAATAGAAATTAAATTAGCAAATAATACAAACGGCTTTATTATTAAAAATATGTATCCCCTATATCTTCATGACATATGTGGAATACATAAAATATTACCTAACAAATATGGAATATTTGAAGATGACAATACAGTAAAAACATTAATGGATGAATATGATATGCAACAAATTTGGTTTGAGCATCCTAATGAACTCTTTCCTTATATCATTTTCGTCAATGACAATGCTGCAGGTTTTTGTCTTATAGGTAGTGGAAAATATGTTCCTAAGGATGTGGATTTTTATGTGTATGAAACATTTTTATTAAGTCCATATCGTGGAAAGAATATATCTCATAAAGCTATACTTGAAATCTTATCAAGACATCATGGTAAATGGATGTTATATACTCATTCCACTGATAATAATAAAAGAGCTCAAGCTTTTTGGCATAAAACAGTTGGTAAATTTACTAATAATAATTACACTACAAAAAAAGAAATTATTGATAATATTCCTAAACTAGTGTTTAGATTTGAAAATTAAATTATAATAACAAAATGACTTGTAATAATTAACTACAAGTCATTTTGTTGTGCAAGCATACACTTTAGACACTGCTTGCAAAAATTATTAAACTTTTCTTTATCTAGTAATATTTCATTCTGCAGGTTCTTACTAGTCTCTATTGCCTTCTCATATTTTTCTTGGGTAATTATATTTTGTTCAAGTGCTCCTTTTAACTCATCCATATCATCAATTATTATTTGTCCATCTGGATAAACAATAATATCTAGGAATAAATCATTAACGAAAATTATTCCATCCTCATCCTTTCCGTAACCATCTATTATGTCAATGTAGCTTACAACTAGTTTGTTATCCTCATCAAAAACTCCCATTATTGTGTAGTTTTCATCTTTTGGCAAAATCCTAATCCACTTCATTCTGCTATCACAAACTTTTACTTTGTTATTATTATAATTCCAAAACTGTGGTTCTGATACTTTATCTATTTTCAATAATCCAAGATACCCCTCAAAAAATTTCTTCATTTTCTTTTGAGTGTATCGTTTTTCTTTTATTACAGTCCATGCATCACAAGTAAACTTATCTTTTTTTATCATTAATTCTTTCATAACCCCTCCTAAAATATGTAACATGAATATACTCATTTTTTTCTTTGCACTATATGGGACTCAATGGAAAGCGTAATTAAATATGCAGGAGAACACCCTGAAATTGCTGTTACATACCCTGAAGATTCAAAGTATGGGTTAATTTCAGATCCAATAGTAATTCTTCAAGAAGTAGCTAGTTGTGATAATCCATTCTAAAAAAACACCTTCAAAGTCTTATAACCTTGAAGGTGTTTTTTATCTTAAATACTAATTTTAAACTACCTCTTCATCTGCTTTTTCAAATTGTGAATTATAAAGATTAGCATAGAATCCGCCAGCAGCTAATAATTCTTCATGATTTCCTTGCTCAACTATGTCTCCATCTTTCATAACCAAGATAACATCTGCATCTCTGATTGTAGATAGTCTATGAGCTATTACAAAGCTAGTTCTACCTTCCATTAAGTTATCCATAGCTTTTTGAATAAGTACTTCAGTTCTTGTATCAACTGAACTTGTAGCTTCATCTAATATTAATATCTTTGGATCAGCTAAAATTGCACGAGCAATAGTTAATAATTGCTTTTGACCTTGAGAAACATTACTTGCCTCTTCATTTAATTCCATGTTATATCCGCCAGGTAATGTTCTTATAAAGTGATCAAGATGTGCTGCTTTTGCTGCCTTTACTACATCTTCTTGAGTAGCATCAAGCTTACCATATCTAATATTATCTGCTATACTTCCGTTAAATAACCATGTATCTTGAAGAACCATACCAAACATTTCTCTAAGTTCTGTCCTATCGAAATCTTTAATATTATGACCATCAATCTTAATAGTACCACTATTTACATCGTAGAATCTCATAAGAAGTTTGATCATAGTAGTCTTACCTGCACCAGTAGGTCCAACAATAGCTACCTTTTGTCCTGATTTAATATTAGCTGTAAAATCATTAATTATTATCTTATTAGGATTATATCCAAAATGAACATTGTCAAATTGAACACTACCTTCTAATTTATTTACATCTATATTCTTACCAGCACCTTGATCTTCTTCATCCTCAGCTAAGAATTCGAATACTCTTTCAGCAGCTGCTACTGTAGATTGTAGCATATTTGATACTTGAGCAAGTTGTGCTATAGGTTGATTGAAGTTTCTAACATATACAATAAATGATTGTATATCTCCAACATCAATAGTTTTCTTTATAGCAAGATATCCTCCCATTATAGAAACCCCAACATAACCTAAGTTACCAACAAAAGTCATTATAGGCATCATCATTCCTGATAAGAATTGTGATTTCCATGCCGATACATATAATCTATCATTTACTTTATCAAATTCATTAATGGCTCTATCTTCTCCATTAAATACTTTAACAATGTTGTGACCACCATACACTTCTTCTACCTGACCATTAACATGACCTAAATACTCCTGTTGGTCTTTAAAGTATTTTTGAGATTTCTTAACTACAGCTGCAATTAAAAGACCTGATACTGGAACAACTAATATTGCAACTAAAGTCATCCATCCACTTATACTAAGCATCATTATAAGAATACCTATAACAGTAGCTATTGATGTTATAACTTGAGTAATACTTTGATTTAAACTTTGACCTAAAGTATCTATATCATTTGTAAATCTAGATAATACTTCACCATGAGTTTTTGTATCAAAATAATTCATTGGCATTTTATTAACTTTAGCTGACATTTGTTTTCTAAGATTATAAGTTACTTTTTGAGATATTCCACTCATTATATAGCCTTGAATAAATTGAAAAATTGCACTTATAACATATAGTGATAATGTTGTAATTATAATTCTGGCTACAGCATCAAAATCTATTCCTGAACCCGATTTTGAAACTTTACTTATTAATCCTTCAAAAATTTCAGTAGTTGCTCTACCTAAAATCTTTGGTCCAACTATTGAAAATACGGTACTTCCTATGGCAAAAATAGCAACAAATATTAATCCTATTTTAAAAGTACTTAATTCTTTGCCAAGTTTTTTCATTGTACCTTTAAAGTCTTTTGCTTTTTCTTGAGAACCCATGCCCTTCATCGGACCATGTCCCATGCCTCTTTGTCTACTCATTTTCTAGCTCCTCCTTTGAAAGTTGTGATTGAGCTATTTGCTTATAAACTTCACATGATTTTAAAAGCTCTTTATGCGTACCCTTTCCAACGATTTTACCTTCATCAAGAACAATAATTTGATCTGCATGTAAAATTGTACTTATTCTTTGGGCAACTATTAAGACTGTGCTATCTCCAGTTTCCTTTTTTAATGCATTTCTAAGTACTGCATCAGTTTTATAATCAAGCGCTGAGAAACTATCATCAAATATATATATTTCAGGATCCTTAGCTATTGCTCTTGCTATTGAAAGTCTTTGTTTTTGACCACCAGACACATTTGTTCCACCTTGAGCGATCTCAGATTCATATTTTTCTGGTTTAGCTTCGATAAACTCTGTAGCTTGAGCTATAGATGCTGCCCTTTGTATTTCTTTTTCTGTTGCTTGTTGATTACCATATCTAAGGTTAGAATCTATAGTTCCTGAGAACAATACTCCTTTTTGTGGTACATAACCAATCTTATCTCTTAATTCATGTTGAGTAACATTTTTAACATTTACGCCATCAACTAAAATTTCCCCTTCAGTTACATCAAAGAAACGAGGTATTAAATTAATTAATGTTGATTTACCTGCACCTGTACTACCAATAAACGCAGTAGTCTCTCCAGGCTTTGCTGTAAAGTTAATATCACTTAATACATCTTCATCTGCATCTGGATATCTAAATGAAACATCCTTAAATTCAACAAATCCTTTTTTACTCTTTTTAAATTCTTCAGCTTTTTTAGGATCATTAAGTATTGTTCCTGTAGTTAATACTTCATCAATACGTTTCATTGATACTGATGCTCTAGGAAGCATTATAGATACCATTGATATCATTAAAAATGACATTATGATTTGCATTGCATATTGCATAAATGCTAACATGTCTCCAACTTGCATTTCACCTAAATCTATACTCTTAGCTCCATTCCAAATAATAAGTGCTGTTACTGCATTCATAATAAGCATCATTATTGGCATCATACCAGACATTACTCTATTAACAAAAAGATTTACTTTTGTTAAATCTGTATTGGCTTTATCAAATCTCTTCTCTTCATGTTTTTGAGTACTAAATGCACGTATTACTGGAATACCTGTAAGTATTTCACGAGTAACTAAATTTAATCTATCTACTAATTTTTGAATTGCTTTAAACTTAGGCATAACAATCGCAAATAGTACAAGTATTACAACTGTTATTACTCCAACTGCAAGTGCAATAATCCAAGTCATTGAAGCATTAGTTTGTAATACTTTATATATACCACCTATTCCCAAGATTGGTGCGTATAATACCATCTTTAATAGCAACATAGTAAACATTTGAACTTGTTGAATATCATTTGTACTACGAGTTATTAACGAAGCTGTTGAGAATTTTTCCATTTCATTATTTGAAAATGAAAGAACTTTTCTAAATAATCCAGCTCTAAGATTTTTAGAAAGTTTAGCAGCAACTTTAGATCCTAAGAATCCAACAACAACTGCAGCAGCCATACTAATTAAGGCTATTCCAATCATCTTTGCACCAGTTATAAATATATAATTAGTTTGCATCTTATCAGTATCGATTCCAACTTCTTTATACTCATTTTTAACATAAGTTGTTGCAGCTTGAGTAATCATCATATCTGGTAAATCATTAAATTTACTTTTTATTTCATTTACTACTGATTTTGCTTGTTCCTCTGGCATCATTGCAAATGAAGCAAACATTTGATCCGCTTGAACAGGTTGTTGTGATTCATTTACTTCATTATCTTCCTTTTCAAACTGTTGACTTTCTATACTTGCTACAATAAGCATTGGTTGGCCCAAAATTTCATTTAGCTCTGCTCTTGTATCATCATCAATTTTATTTAATTCATATAAAGGTTCATCCTTAAGAATTGAGTATTCTTCTTTCTCCTCATACTTTTCTAATTCATCACTTGATAAATCATCTGCTGAAAGATAAGTATAATTATCAAGAATCTTTTGTTTATTTGCATCATCTACAAATATAAGTATCCTATCCAGTTCACTCTTTCTAATTACTTTAGGAACTGCATCCTCAACTCCACCTTGTTGAATCCCCACATTAACTATATTAGATGTATAGTCAGGTAATGATAAATCACATATAGCCTGAACACCTAACAATAGAATAATAAATATTATAGGTACTATCGATTTTTTCAAATACTCAAATATTTTTAGCATTGCCTAATCCTCCTTGTCTTTTTTTCTAAAGAAACATTGCTTATTATCTTCATTTCCCTCAAGAACTTTCTCACTCAGGTTGCTCCTCATCTGCAATAATAATCTTCTAAACAACATTTTCTCCTCGTCTGTAAAATTATTGAAGCTCTCATCAAATAATTTTCCCCTTATTTCATTAGCTATTTTACAGTCTTCTCTTCCCTTATGTGTAATAAAAATTCTCCACACTCGTTGGTCATTTTTATCTTGCTCCCTAATAACTAGTCCATTTTTTTCCATCCTTTGTATCATAACGGTTATGGTTGCAGGTTTAACTCTTAAAATTTCTGCAATTTGTTTTTGACTGCATCCATCTTTATGTTTAAGAATAGTCAAAACATGTTGTTGCCCATGATGAATACCTTTGCTCTCCATAAGTGAAGTCATCCTGACAAAATGAAGTCGAACCACTTCCATAAATACCCCTTGCAACGAATCCTTTTTATCCACCTTTCCACTTCCTTTACTTAGCCGACTAACTAATATTGTATACTTGTTATCATTCAAATTCAATACTATAGCTAAATAAATAATATAAATAGACTTTCTATTTATAAAATCGAAGATTTTTATTTAGTTAGCTAAGTATATACTTTCCTTCTATACTATTATTTTTTCCTGTATTAGTGCTAATATACACTTAAATAATTTAAAAGGTGATACAAGAAAAACTTGCACCACCTTTTTCCCAAATATTATCTTTTACTACATGAATATTGTTCGTGTTATTCATTTTTTAACAGTTTTATTCATTTATATTAATTTCATATATACCATTCAATAGTTTTATGCATAAAATATGTATAAAAAATGAAAAATGGGTGACAGGCACCATATAGGTGCCTGTCACCCAGTTTTACTTTAATAGAATTAACTACTTATATAATCTATTTATTCCACTAAAAATAGATTTTACTGAAGCTAGTGTAATATTACTATCTACCCCAACTCCAAATGTATTTTCTGATGTATCACCACGTTCCAACTCAACATAAGCTGCAGCCTTTGCTTCAGAACCTTTATCTAAAGCATGCTCGCTATAATCAAGTACATGTATATTAACAATCTTAGAATTATCAAATGCATTTCTTAATGAATCAATTGGCCCATTTCCTACACCTTCTAATACCTTATGTTCATTTTTATAATCGAAGTAAACTTTAACATGTGTCTTATCATCTACATTTTCCACTTCAAACTTAGTTAATTTGAATGGTTCTTCACATAATAAATACTCCTCTTTAAATTTTTTCATAATAGTCTCCGGAGCAACTTCTCCTCTTGCTTCTGATATTTTTTGAATAACATCAGCAAATTCTCTTTGCATTGCTTTTGGTAACTTGTATCCATAATATTTATCCATTACAAATGCAACTCCACCTTTTCCGGACTGACTATTTATTCTAACTAAAGCTTCATATTCTCGTCCAATATCTCTTGGATCAATAGGTAAATATGGCACCTGCCAATAGTTATCTTTTCTTTCTCTATATTTAGTCATACCTTTATTGATAGCATCTTGATGTGATCCTGAAAAAGCAGTAAATACTAATTCTCCAGCATATGGGTGCCTTATATCTACAGGTATTTTGCAACAATCCTCATATACATCAATTATTTCTTGTATGTTTTCAAGATTTAATTCTGGATCTACACCTTGAGAAAACATGTTATATGCAACATTTAAAACATCAACATTACCAGTTCTTTCACCATTTCCAAGTAAAGTACCTTCTACTCTGTCAGCTCCTGCCAATAATGCAAGTTCTGTTGCTGCAACACCTGTTCCTCTATCATTATGAGGGTGAACACTAACTATTACTCTTTCTCGATCTTTAAAATGAGTACACATCCATTCGATTTGATCTGCAAATATGTTTGGAGTATCCATTTCTACAGTAGATGGTAAGTTAATTATAACTTTTTCATCTTTTGAAGCGCCCCATGTATCTAAAACACCTTCACATACATCTAATGCATAGTCCATTTCAGTACCTGTAAAACTTTCTGGCGAATATTCTAAAGTTAAGTTTCCAACAAAATTTTTAGCATATTCCTTAACCAATTTAGTTCCTTCTACTGCTATGTTTTTTATTTCTTCCTTACTCATATTGAAAACAACATCTCTTTGCAATACAGAAGTAGAATTATATATATGAAGAATCACATTTTTTACTCCATCTAAAGCTTCAAATGTTCTCTTGATTAAATGTGGTCTTGCCTGTGTCAATACTTGCAAGTATACATCATCAGGCACTAGATTCTCATTAACAAGAGTTCTTAAAAAATCAAATTCAATTTGTGAAGCAGATGGAAAACCAACTTCTATCTGCTTAAATCCTAATTTAACTAAAAGATTAAACATTTCTATTTTTTCTTTTACAGTCATTGGATTAACAAGAGCTTGGTTTCCATCTCTTAAATCTACAGAACACCATTCTGGTGCCTTGGTAATTATATTATTTGGCCAAGTACGTTTTTCGAATCTAATGGTTTCAAATCTCTTATACTTCTCACTATTTTTCATATACCCCGCCCCTTAATAAATTAATCCATTTCTTTATTTATCCAGCTCATCATGCTTCTAAGTTCAGCACCTACTTTTTCAATTGGATGATTAGCTTCCATTCTTCTCATTGCTAAGAAGTTAGGTCTTCCAACCTTATTTTCAACAAGCCAATTTTTTGCAAAAGTACCATCTTGAATTTCAGTTAATACTTTCTTCATTTCCTTCTTAGTTTCATCAGTGATTATTCTCTTACCTATCATATAATCACCATATTCTGCTGTATCAGAAATAGAATATCTCATTGCAGCCATACCACCTTGATACATTAAATCTACAATTAACTTCATTTCATGCATACATTCAAAATAAGCATTTTGTGGTTCATAACCAGCTTCTACTAATGTTTCAAATCCAGCTTTAATTAATGCAGTAACACCACCACAAAGAACTGCTTGCTCACCAAATAAGTCAGTTTCAGTTTCATCTTTAAATGTAGTTTCCATTACTCCTGATCTTGCACCACCAATTCCATTTGAATAAGCTAATGCAATATCTTTAGCTTTACCTGTATAATCTTGTTCAACTGCTACAAGACAAGGTACTCCTGAACCTTCTTTAAATGTTCTTCTAACCATATGTCCTGGTCCTTTAGGTGCAATCATAAATACATCAACATTTTCTGGTGGAACTATTTGTCCAAAGTGAATGTTAAAACCATGAGCAAAAGCTAAAGCATTTCCTTCTTCTAGGTATGGTTCTATTTCAGTTTTGTATATTGCAGCTTGCTTTTCATCTGGTACTAATACCATTGTTATATCAGCTTGCTTTACTGCTTCACTAACTGTAGCAACCTTTAATCCATCTTCTTCAGCCTTTTCCCATGACTTACTTCCATTATAAAGACCTACAATTACATCAACTCCTGATTCCTTTAAGTTCAATGCATGTGCATGTCCTTGGCTTCCATAACCAATTATAGCTACCTTCTTACCTTTCAAATAATCTAAATTTGTGTCTTTTTCATAATACATTTTTACCATGTATTTTTCCCCCTTTTATTTTTATAATTAATAAGTAAACTTATTGCCTTATCTAAAAATCATCTTCAGACATAATTTGATCTATTGATGCACCTGGTGCAACCATTGGAAATACCTTTTTATCCTCATCGATTCTATAATCAATAAGAATAGGTCTATCTGTAATTTCTAAAGCTTCACTTAATATTGATTTTAATTCTGATTTTTTATTTACTCTAAAACCTTTAGCTCCAAAAACTTCCGCAAGCTTTACTAGATCAACATTTCTATCTAAAGTAGTATTAGAATATCTCTTTCCGAAAAATAATGTTTGCCATTGTCTTACCATTCCAAGTACATTATTATTCATAATAATTTCAATGATAGGTAATTTATTTTTCGCCGCAGTAAGAAGCTCCTGACAATTCATCATAAAGCTCCCATCACCTGCTATATTAATGACTCTACAATCTGGTCTTCCAAATTGTGCACCTATTGATGCTCCAAGACCAAATCCCATTGTACCTAGCCCTCCAGAAGTAACAAGTTGTCTAGGTCTAACAAAATTAAAATATTGAGATGCCCACATTTGATGTTGGCCAACCTCAGTTGCAACAATAAAATTGTCTTTATTAAAAGAATTTAAAACTTCAAACAAATAGTTAGGAGTTAAGTTTCCACTTTCATCCTTCTTATATGGGTTATCCTTTTTAAGTTCTTCAAATTCCTTTATCCATTCCTCATTCTTCTTTTCATCAATCTTAGGAATAATTCTTGATAGAGTAGATTTTAAGTCTCCTATAATAGCCAAATCCACCTTCACATTTTTATTTATTTCAGCTGGATCAACATCAATATGGAGAATTTTACATCCATTTAAATTATCAGCATTGGCTATAACTCTATCTGAAAATCTTGCACCTAATGCAATAAACAAATCACAATTTATCGCACTAATATTAGATGCTTTAGTCCCATGCATCCCTATCATGCCTGTATATAAAGGATGATTTGAAGGCACCACACCTCTTGCCATTAATGAATTACATATAGGCGAATTTATTTTTTCAGCAAGTTCAATGACTTCGGCTGCAGAATCTGATGCAACAGCTCCACCCCCAACATAGATAAATGGCCTTTTTGCTTCATTTATCAAATTAACAGCATCTAAAATCTTATTTTCCTTTATCAATGCTTCTTTTCTTTTTACTGGTATAGGCTCAAGATTTTTATATTCTACTTTTTCAATTTGCACATTTTTGGGAATATCAATTAATACAGGTCCAGGTCTTCCTTCTTTCGCAATATAAAAGGCTTCTCTTATAACATTCTGAAGTTCATTTACATCTTTAACAATATAATTATGCTTTGTTATAGGCATTGTAATACCTTTTATATCAACTTCCTGAAAACTATCTTTACCAAGTAAGCTCTCTGGTACATTTCCTGTTATAGCAACTAACGGAACAGAATCCATATATGCAGTTGCTATACCTGTAACTAAATTAGTAGCTCCTGGTCCAGAAGTTGCAATACATACTCCAACCTTACCTGTTGCCCTTGCATAACCATCAGCAGCATGAGCAGCCCCTTGTTCGTGACAAGTTAAAACATGTTTTATTTTATCTTTATATTTATATAAAGAATCATAAACATTAATTATTTGTCCTCCTGGGAAACCAAAAACCAAGTCAACGCCTTCATCTATAATGCTTTGAACTACTATATCTGCCCCTGTTAATATCATCTAGCCCCCTCCTTATTTTTAATACTTAAATACTGCTCCTGTACTAGCAGAAGTAACAAGTTTAGAATATCTAGCTAAATATCCTTCCTTTACTTTTGGTTCAAATGGTTTTAAATTTTTTCTTCTTTCATTTAAAACGTCATCTGGAACCATTAATTCTAATTTTCCATTTTCAATATCTACTAGAATCATATCTCCATCTTCCACTAAGGCTATTACTCCACCTTCAGCTGCCTCTGGAGATACATGTCCTATAGATGCCCCCTTAGTTGCTCCACTAAATCTTCCATCTGTAATTAGTGCAACATCTTTGTCAAGTCCCATACCTGCAATAGCTGATGTAGGAGACAACATTTCTCTCATACCAGGTCCACCTTTAGGTCCTTCGTATCTTATTACTACAACATCACCTTTAACAATTTTTTTGCCCATTATAGCTTCTATTGCTTCTTCTTCAGAATCATATACCTTTGCAGGACCTTCATGTCTTAACATTTCCTTAGCAACAGCTGATTTTTTTACAACAGCTCCATCTGGTGCCAAATTACCTCTCAATACTTGAATTCCACCAGTCTTCATATATGGATTATCAATAGGTCTTACTATGTCATAATCTAAAACATGCTTACCTTCAACATTTTCTCCTTGAGTCTTACCTGTAACAGTCATGCAATCAAGATTAATTAAATTCTTTTTCGAAAGTTCATTTATTACAGCACCAATTCCACCTGCTGCATATAAATCAACAATATGTGTTTGAGATGCAGGTGCTAAATGACAAAGATTTGGAACCCTTTCTGAAACTTCATTTATGATATCTAAGTTAATTGGTAATTTCGCTTCATTAGCTATAGCTGTTAGATGTAATACTGTATTAGAAGAACATCCCAAGGCCATTTCAACTGATAAAGCATTTTCAATTGATTTCTTAGTTACAATATCTCTTGGCTTTATGTCCTTTTCTAAAAGATTCATAACTGCCATTCCTGCATGCTTTGCAAGTCTTATTCTTTCTGAATAAACCGCTGGAATAGTTCCATTACCAGGTAGTGCCATACCTAAAACTTCTGCCAAACAATTCATTGAATTTGCAGTAAACATTCCAGAACATGAGCCACATGTTGGACACGCTTTATCTTCTAATTCCTTTAAATCAGCTTCAAGCATAGTTCCATTCTCAAAAGCTCCAACAGCTTCAAAAACAGTAGTTAATGAAACATCTGTACCCTTAAATTTGCCTGGAAGCATTGGTCCACCACTTACAACTACCGCTGGAATATTTAATCTCATAGCAGCCATTAACATTCCAGGCACTATCTTATCGCAGTTTGGAATTAAAACTAATGCATCAAAACCATGTGCCTTAACCATACATTCAATACTATCTGCTATAAGTTCTCTTGTTACTAAGGAATATTTCATTCCTTCATGTCCCATAGCTATACCATCACATACTCCTATAGTCGGAAATACTAGAGGGGTTCCTCCAGACATTAATACTCCTTTTTTTACACCTTCTACAATTTGATCTAAATGAACATGACCTGGAATTATATCATTTTGAGATGAGACAACACCAACTAATGGTCTATTAATTTCTTCTTCAGTTAATCCTGCTGCTTTAAATAATGATCTATGTGGTGCTCTTGATGCACCTTTTTTTACAACATCACTTCTCATTTACCACTACATCTCCTTAATTTTGTCCATAACTAATTGTCCCATCTCAACTGTTCCAACTTTCTTCATACCTTCGCTCATTATGTCGCCAGTTCTGTATCCATCTTCAAGAACAGCTAAAACTGCATCTTCTATTGTCTTAGCTTCTTTTTCTAGGTTGAAGCTGTATCTAAGCATCATAGCACCTGAAAGAATAGTTGCTAATGGATTGGCAATTCCCATTCCTGCAATATCAGGAGCACTTCCGTGAATTGGTTCATACATTCCTCTAGTTCCTTCTCCTAGTGATGCTGATGGTAACATACCGATTGAACCAGTAACCATACTAGCTTCATCAGAAAGGATATCTCCAAATATATTTGAAGTTACTATAACGTCAAATTGTGAAGGTTCTTTTACTATTTGCATTGCTGCATTATCAACATATAAATAGTTTAATTCTACTTCTGAATAATCCTTAGACATTTCGTCAAGAACAACTCTCCAAAGTCTTGAACTTTCAAGTATGTTAGCCTTATCAACACAAGTTAACTTTTTCTTTCTCTTCATTGCTGTTTCGAAACCTATTTTAGCAATTCTCTTTATTTCGTTTACATTGTATCTTTCAGTATCATAAGCAGATTTAACTCCATCAACTACTTCTCTTCCTCTTTTACCAAAGTAGATACCACCAGTTAATTCTCTAACTATTGCAATATCAATTCCTTTGTTAACTAGTTCTTCCTTTAAAGGTGATGAATCTTTAAGTGGTGCATATAAAGTTGCAGGTCTTAAGTTACAATAAAGACCTAATCCTGATCTTAACCCCATAAGAGCTTGTTCTGGTCTTACTTTTGCATCTGGATCATCCCATTTTGGTCCTCCAACAGCTCCAAGAAGTACTGCGTCTGATTTCTTACAAACTTCTAATGTTTCATCTGGAAGTGCAGTTCCAAACTTATCTATTGCGCATCCACCTGCTATTGCATGAGTATAAGCAAATTCATGTCCGAACTTTTCTCCTACTACATTTAAAACCTTTATTGTTTCGTCTACTATATCTGGACCTATACCATCTCCAGCAACTACAGCTATATTGTATTTCATGTTTCTATACCCCCTGATTATTTACCTATTTTGATTTTTTATATATCCAATTAGACCATCATTATCAATAATTTTTTGCATGAATTCTGGGAATCCTTCACCTTGGTAACTTTCATTCTTTGTTAAATTCTTAATTACTCCACTCTTAAAATCCACTTCTAATTCATCCCCAGCTTCAATGGATTTAACAGCTTCATCACACTCTAAAATAGGCAATCCTATATTAATTGAGTTTCTATAAAAAATTCTTGCAAATGTTGATGCAATAACACAACTTACTCCTGCAGTTTTAATAGCTAGAGGTGCATGTTCCCTTGAAGAACCGCATCCAAAGTTCTTATTGGCAACAATTATATCTCCTTTTTTAACTTTCTTAACAAAATCCACATCTATATCTTCCATACAATGCATAGCAAGTTCTTTGGGATCAGAAGTGTTTAGATATCTTGCTGGAATTATTACATCTGTATCTACATTATCTCCATACTTGAATACTTTACCTTTAACGCTCATCTTTCTTTACCTCCTACACTGTTTCTGGATCAGTAATTTTACCTGTTAATGCTGAAGCTGCAGCAACTGCCGGACTTGCTAGATAAACTTCTGATTCTACGTGACCCATTCTACCTACAAAGTTTCTATTTGTTGTTGATATACATCTTTCACCCTTAGCCAATATTCCCATATGTCCACCAAGACATGGTCCACATGTTGGTGTAGATACTGCTGCTCCTGCTTCAATTAGGTCTTTGATTATACCTTCTTCAAGTGCTTGAAGATAAATTTTTTGAGTTCCTGGAATTACAATTGTTCTTATATTTTTATTTGTTTTCTTCCCTTTAAGAATATCCCTTGCAACTCTTAAATCAGAAATTCTACCATTAGTGCAAGAACCAATAACAACTTGATCTATCTCAACATCTCCAACTTCATCAATTGTCTTTGTGTTCTCTGGTAAATGTGGAAAAGCTACTGTTGGTCTTAACTTGCTTAAATCTATTTCATAAACAGCATCATATTCAGCATCTTCATCAGCCTCATATTTTTGCCATTCTCTCTTTGTATGATTTTTTAAATATTCCTCAGTTTTCTCATCCACTGGGAAAATTCCATTCTTACCTCCAGCTTCAATAGCCATATTTGCCATTGTAAATCTATCATCCATTGAAAGATACTTTAGTCCATCCCCCACAAATTCCATTGATTTATAAAGAGCACCATCTACTCCGATCATTCCAATAATGTGTAAAATTATATCTTTACCACTAACCCATTTAGCAGGCTTATTTTTAAGAACAAACTTTAATGCTGATGGAACCTTAAACCAACACTTTCCTGTAGCCATTCCAGCAGCCATATCTGTTGAACCAATACCTGTTGAAAAAGCCCCAAGAGCCCCATAAGTACAAGTATGTGAGTCAGCTCCAATTACAACGTCCCCAGCAACTGCTAATCCTTTTTCAGGTACTAAACAATGTTCAATTCCCATTTCTCCAACTTCAAAAAAGTTAACAATCTTTTTCTCATGAGCAAAACCTCTTATATATTTAACTTGTTCTGCTGCCTTAATATCCTTGTTAGGAGTAAAGTGATCTGGAACTATTGCTATCTTTTCAGTGTCAAAAACATCTCTACCTTCTCCAAATTTATTAAATTCAGTAACAGCAACTGGTGTTGTTATATCATTACCTAAAACTAAATCAAGATTAACTTCAATTAATTGTCCACTCTTTACACTTTCTAAACCTGCATGCTTTGCTAATATTTTCTGCGTCATTGTCATTCCCATTTTTTTAATCATCTCCTAGAAATATGTTTTTACTTTTCTTTCAATATCTTTTATTAGCTTATATTCAATTGAATCAACTAAGGCTATCCAACTGGCTTGAATTATATCCCTTGAAACACCAACTGTACTCCAATTCTCTATTCCATCTGTTGATTCAATTAATACTCTAACTTTTGAGTTTGTGGCATTCTCAGAATCAATTACTCTAACTTTAAAATCTACAAGCCTAACATCTTTAAGTTGAGGATAAAATACCTCTAATGCTTTTCTTAATGCTTTATCAAGTGCATTAACAGGTCCATGTCCTTCTGCTGCACTTAACTCTTCTTTACCATCCACATTAATATTTATCATTACTGATGAACTATAATCAGATGCACTAGAAGGATGTTCTGTTATAGCTTTAAAATGAGTTAACTTAAAGAAAGGTTTATACTTACCCATTATTTTTCTAATTACCAATTCAACAGTTCCCTCTGCACCTTCAAATTGATAACCTTCATACTCTAATTCTTTAAGCTTTTCTGTAATTAATTTAACTTCCTCGTCTTCTTTAGAGACATTAGGAAAAATCTTTTTTATCTCTGAAAATACTGTGCTTTTTCCACTAACTTCTGATATTAAAAATCTTCTTCTGTTCCCTACTGACTCAGGAACTATATGTTCATAAGACTTTGGTGTCTTACAAATTGCATCAATATGCATTCCACCTTTATGAGCAAATGCTGAATTTCCTACATATGGTGATTCTTCTTTTAATGTAATGTTTGATATTTCTGCTATGAATCTAGCAACACTTGTTATCTTAGAAAGGTCCTCATCTTCAATAACATCCTTTTCCATCTTTATCTTTAAGGTTGGAATTATTGAACTTAGATTTGTATTTCCACATCTTTCACCTATTCCAATAAAGGTTCCTTGAATATGGTTTGCCCCAACTTGTGTTGCCACGATAGAATTAGCAACTGCTAATCCCATGTCATCGTGACAATGTATACCTACACTGCCCCCAACTTTATTTATTGCTTTTGCTGTAATTTTTTCTATTTCACTTGGTAATGTTCCACCATTGGTGTCACACAAAACAACACATGCTGCCCCTGCTTCTTGCGCTGCTTTAATAGTGGAAAGCGCATATTCTTCATTTTCTTTATACCCATCAAAAAAATGTTCTGCGTCGAATATTACTTCTTTTCCCTTACTAACTAAATATCTAATGGTATCACTTATCATATTTAAATTTTCTTCTAAAGAAGTCTTTAATATTTCTTTAACTTGAAAATCCCATGACTTACCAAAGATACTACACACTTTTGTGTCTGCTTGGAGTATATTCTTTATATTGTTATCTTCCAATACCTCTATATTTGGCCTTCTGGTAGATCCAAAAGCAACTATTTTAGCCCTTTTTAGTTGCACATTCTTAATCTGTTTAAAAAACTCCATATCTTTGGGGTTGGAACCTGGATTCCCTGCCTCAATATAAGTAATACCAATATCATCTAAGATCTTGACTATCTTTATTTTATCCTCTAAAGAAAATGAAATGCCCTGCCCCTGAGCTCCATCTCTTAAGGTCGAGTCAAATATACTTATTTTTTTATTGGTCATTAGCCTCCCCCTTTTTAATTAAGAATTAAGAATTAATAATTATAGTTACTAATTTTTAATCAATATTTAATTATTACTCATACTCATCGTGATTTATTATTGTTTTATCTCCCCTTTCAAGAGCTACTACTCCTGTTCTAACTAACTCCTTTATGCCATAACCCTCCATAAGCTTAATTAATGCTGATATTTTATCCTCATCTCCTGTTAATTCAATTGTTAACGAATCAACTGACAAATCTATTATTTTACACCTAAATATTTTTACAATTTCATTTATATCTGCTCTTTTTTCTGCATTGGCTTTCATTTTTATGAGAACTAATTCTCTATAAACAGATTTATCAGCTTTTAAATCTACTACTTTAATTATTTCTTCTAATTTATTCAGCTGTTTTTTCACCTGTTCTAAAACATCATTGTCACCTTTTAATGTTATAGTCATTCGTGATATGTCAGAATTTTCAGTTCTTCCTACAGTCAAGCTGTCAATATTATAGCCTCTTCTAGTAAATAATCCTGCTACTCTACTTAATACCCCCGATGAGTTTTTAACTAGAACTGATATCACATGTTTCTGCTCCAAATTACTTCGCCCCCTTATAATTAACAGAATATTGTAAATTATGTGAAAATATTATATATAAAAAAAGTCACTTAAAATGATATACACCATAAAAAGTGGACTTTTACACTCCGCCTAAATATAATATACTCGGTTCTAACAAACCCTTACATATAACGGATGCTCACCGGAAATCCTTATTAATCTTTGTAACTTTCAGGACTCAGCTCAGGAGTGATTATTATTTAACTAAAGTATCAGCTTTCACCAACTGCTGACTCTCTTAAACTTTATTTTGTCAAATAAACTTCTCCATCAACGCATTTATTTAATACTAGGAACTTATTTGTATTTGCTTTTGTTAAAATTTTACGCCTTGCCATTATCCATTGTCAACATATTTTGTATATTTATGTAAATATTTTATTATTCATTAGTTTTTTTTAGTTTTTTAATCTATCTTACTATTTTTTATAAGTATTATTATCAATTTGTTAATAAGATTAAGTTTGTCATATCAATTTATTTGCTTTATTAACATATTATAATACAACTAATTTTCTATAACTTAATTGTATATTTAATCACCTTATATTATGCTAGCTTTATGATTAATTAATAAAAATTAAATAAAAAAATAAGCGTTGAACATCAACGCTTATTCTTTTTACTTACATTTTGCCAAAATCATATCTGCAAGATTATGTGCCATCTTATCTATTTCTTCTTGGTTTTCACCTTCTAGCATTACTCTTACTAAAGGTTCAGTTCCTGAAGGTCTAATAAGAACTCTTCCCTTACCATGTAAGCTTTCTTCCATTCTCTTTATTTCATTTTGAATTTCTTCATCTTCCAAATATATATTTTTCTTATCATTTGGAACCTTAGCATTAACTAATACTTGAGGTAATTCTTTCATTATTGAACATAATTCACTTAATGACTTCTTTTCCTTCTTAATTATTGCAGCCATTTGAAGAGCAGTAACTAATCCATCTCCTGTTGTATTATGTTCTAAGAAAATTATATGTCCTGATTGTTCTCCACCTAAAACATATTTATCTTTAAGCATTTCTTCAAGAACATATCTATCGCCAACCTTAGTCTTTATTGTCTTCATTCCAATTTCTTGGCATGCAATATCTAATCCTAAATTACTCATTACAGTTACAACTAAAGTATCATCTTTAAGCCTATTTATACTCTTTAAATACTTACCGCAAACAGCTAATATAAAATCGCCATTAATTAAATTACCTTTTTCATCAACAGCTAAACATCTATCAGCATCACCATCAAATGCAAAACCAACATCGCACCCCTTCTTAACTACATATTCCATTAATTCTTCTGGATGAGTTGAACCACATTTTGCATTTATGTTAGTTCCATCTGGATTATCATTTATAACATGTACTTCTGCCTTTAATTCTCTAAAAGCTCTAACAGCAGTCTTATAGGATGCACCATTAGCACAATCTAATGCAACCTTTAATCCTTCTAAATTAACTCCAATTGTATTTTTGGCAAAGTTTATGTAATCTTCAACTGCTCCTGTTTCAATTGTTTCTCTTCCTATAGCAGTTCCTGTTGGAGCTGGAACATCTTTAAATCCACCTTCAATTGTACTTTGAATTTGATCTTCTAGGTCATCAGATAATTTAAATCCTTGATTATCAAAGAATTTTATTCCGTTATATTCAACAGGATTATGTGATGCAGATATCATTACTCCAGCATCTGCATTATATTCTCTAATTAAGTGTGCTACAGCTGGAGTTGGAATTACTCCTAAAACAACTGCTTCTGCACCAACTGATAATATACCGGCAACTAAAGCTGCTTCTAACATATCTCCTGAAATTCTTGTATCTTTACCTACTAATATTTTAGGTTTATGAGTACCTTCAGTTAAAACATAAGCTCCAGCTCTTCCTAAATCATAAGCAAGTTGTGCTGTTAATTCTTTATTAGCTATGCCTCTAACTCCATCAGTTCCAAACATTCTACTCATTATTCTACCTCGCTAAATTAATTTTATTATAAAATTTCAACTATACATAAGTATAATATTCAATGGAAATTATATCAACTTATTTTCTTTTAGTCTTTCAATTACTGTTGTGTACCCATCACTTCCATAGTTCAAACACCTATTAACTCTACTTATAGTTGCTGTACTTGCTCCTGTTATTTCACCTATTTCTGTATAAGTTTTCTTTTCACTTAGTAATTTAGCCACATGAATTCTCTGTGCTAAAGCTTTCATTTCATTTATTGTTGCTACATCCTCAAAAAAATCATAACATTCTTTAATATTTTTTAGTTGTAGTATAGCATTGAATAAAAGATCCATTTCTTCGCTTTTTAACTTTGAATCGATATTGCTCACAATCTCACCTTCTCCTATTTGGTTTTCATAGTATCTCTTCATAAAAGCCTAAGTTATATTATACTTAATCCTTCATCAATTCACAACTTTATCTTGCTAAACTTCCGTATTACTTTTTCTACTTGGTCTTATCATATTTTCAATTCCCATTTCTTTTATATCTGTATATACACTTTTAGTTGGTATAAGCCATACTTCCCCTATTCCTGAATAAACATTTAAAAATCCTTCACCATTTGTCATACTACCAATTACAGATGATGATTTTTCTACTGTAAAATCAATATTTGCTGTTCTAAGTACAACAAAATTACCATCTACTTTTAAAGTATCATTATATAACTTACACTTAAATATTTCTGATTCTGGAACTGGGAGTTCTAAAACTACTATCCCACTTCCTGAAAGTTTTGTTTGAAATACTCCTTCATTCCCAAGCAAGATAGAAGATGCTGATTTTTGCATAGTAGAACCCACTTCAACGCCTTCTTCACAAGCATAAAACATTCCATCATCAACTATTACTTCTTCATCCTCTAATTCTATCAATGCAAAATGTCCAAATGAAGGTTCTAGAAATATTTCTCCAGATCCTTCGTAAGTTGGTTTAAACATAGTTTCACCAGTAAGTTTGCTATTAATAAACTTCTTTCCAAAGCCTAAAACACCACCAGTTTTAGTTCTTATAGATATATCTCCCTTCATATAACTAAGAGCTCCTGACTCTAACTTCACTGAACTATCTTGTAATATAATTCTAACTTGTCTAAGTTTTACACCAGCTTCATTCATTACATTAAGTCCAAAAGCACTTTGTAAATCTGTAGCTCCATTTAATTTATCATATTCAAGAACCTGAAATTTCGCGTCATTTGTCATTTGCGAAAGCATTGTTAACTTATTTTCACTATTAACTGTTGTTATCATAAATTTTCACCTCTTATAATAATTATTTCCATTCTAACATGTTTTAGTGTGAATATGATTAAATATATAAATATTCATTAAAAATATAGGAATAAGGTCCTATATCATTGCATCTATTGTTATGCTATAATATTCCTTGTATTGTATTTTAAGGGAGGGTATAGTAAATGGAATTTAACAACAATCAATTTAATAACAATGATCAACCAGTTGGTGGGGGAATTATAGCTGTAGCAGTTCTACATTTTATAGGATGCGGTTTTTCTTTACTAGGAGTTTTACTTCTAATGATTTCAGGAGACTCATTAGCAAAAGCTGTACCAGGATTTCAAATCGAAAACTCATTATTAATAATATCATTAATATTTACTGTAGCATTAATAGTGTCATTAATTTTACTATTACAAAAAAAGAAAGCTGGAGTTATTGCTTACTTTGCTATTGAAGCTGTTAATGTAATATCTGGATTATTTAGTGGTAATACATCATTTTTATCACTTGCTCTAAGTCTTATACTTCCAGTTATAATGGGTATATTAATATCTCAAAAGAAAGAAATATTTGGTTTCTAAATGTTTCATTAATAAAGGCTACTTTAGGCTTGTTTCTAACGTAGCCTTTATTTTTTACATATTGTACATGTATAATTAAGTATTGGTAATATTATTATCTTGGAGGTTTATTATGGATGACAAAAATGATTTCACTAAAGGAAATATTCCAAAAAGTATACTTGCTTTAGCAATACCTATGACTTTAGCTCAACTAATTAACATTCTTTATAATGTTGTTGATCGTATGTATATTGCTAGAATACCAGATGCTTCAACTATGGCCTTAACAGGTATAGGTGTAACATTTCCAATAATAACAATAGTAATGGCTTTTGCTAATTTATTTGGTATGGGTGGAGCGCCCTTATGTTCCATTGAAAGAGGTAGAGGAAATAATAAAAAGGCTGAACAAATAATGGGTAATTCTTTTTGTCTATTACTTATCTGTGGAGTATTACTTACAATATTAGGTCTTATTTTTAAGAAACCATTACTATTTTTATTAGGTGCAAGTGATAGTACATTTTCTTATGCTAATAACTACATTACAATCTATTTACTTGGTAGTGTTTTTGTCATGATAAGTCTTGGAATGAATAGTTTTATAAATTGCCAAGGTTTTGCAAAAATAGGTATGTTAACAGTTTTTTTAGGTGCTATTATAAATATTCTATTAGACCCAATATTTATATTTATATTACATATGGATGTTAAAGGTGCAGCTCTTGCCACTATAATATCTCAATTCTTATCTGCCGCTTGGGTATTAAGATTCTTAACGGGGAAAAAGACAATTTTGAAACTTAAAGCAGAAAATTTCAAACTTAAACCTGTATTGTTAAAACGAATAACTACTTTAGGTTTATCTGGCTTTATTATGGCATTAACAAACTCAATAGTACAAATTGTTTGCAACACTACGTTAGTTAACTATGGTGGCGATTTATATATTGGAGTTATGACTGTGCTTAATTCTATCCGTGAAGTAGTCAGTATGCCTGTAGGTGGAATAAACAATGGCTCACAACCAGTGATAGGTTTTAACTATGGTGCAAAAAAATACAATAGAGTTAAAGGTGGTATTAAGTTTATGTCTATTGTTTGTATTGGCTATACAACCTTCATTTGGATTATTCTTAGACTATTCCCTGAAAGTTTCATAAGCTTATTTGCTAGCGAATCGCATCTTATTGAAGCCGCTGTTCCTGCGCTAAATATATATTTTTTCGGTTTTTTCATGATGTCTTTACAATTTTCTGGCCAATCAACTTATATTGCTTTAGGTAAATCTAAACATGCTATATTTTTCTCATTATTGCGTAAAATAATAATTGTAGTTCCATTGGTACTATTCTTACCTAAAATGTTCAACTTAGGTGTTGTAGGAGTGTTCTTAGCTGAACCAATTTCAAATTTTATTGGAGGTCTTGCCTGCTATCTAACTATGCTTATAACAGTGTGGCCTAATTTAAAAGAAGACAAAAAAATAAAATTACCAGCTTAAAAATAGAAGGGTATACTATATACTCTTCTATTTTTTATTTATTTTTAATTACCACTTGAATGTTAATTTAAACCTCTCATCCATATTTGTAGATAAAATAGAAATTCTATATTACTATAATATTACAGTTAACTGTCAAAAAAATAGGAGGTGTTTATTTGAAAGTAGATATAATTCTCGATGCCCTTTGCATAAAACCCAAAATAGAAATTCATACAAATAAAATTACAGAAGAAATTAATGATATTGCAAAGACGCTCGCTTCATCCACATCATCAATAATCGGTTATAAAAACGACTTGTTAACCCCACTCAAGCCTAAAGACATAATTAAAATATATAGCGAAGACAAAAAAGTTTATGCATCAACTCTTCAAGATACCTATACTTTAAAATTACGTTTATATGAAATTGAAGAAAACATATCAAATGATAAACTAATTAGAATTTCAAAATCAGAAATTGTGAATTTTGATTATGTGAAGAATCTAGATTTAAGCCTAAATGGAACAATAAAAATAAATTTTAAAAATGGTGATTATTCTTATGTTTCACGAAGGTATATAAATAAAATAAAAAATCACTTAGGAATATGAGGTGTATATATATGAAAAAAATAATAATAAGAGGTCTTATAGGACTTATATCTGGTTTAGCCTTAAGCTATTCTATCACTATACTTCTTTCATTAATCATAAATAATGGACAATATTATTACGCAGCTCCTTCTTTCATTTCAAAATTCAATTGCGAAATTACTGCTGTATTAATTCAAGCAATCTTATCAGGCATTTTAGGATTTGGCTTTGGAATATCTTCTGTAATATGGGAGAATGAAAAATTAAGTTTAGTAAGTCAAACTGCATTGCATTTCATCATAAGCTTAACTTTAATTTTAACTATAGGATATTACTGTAGTTGGTTTTCTCAATCATTTGGTAAATTTTTAATTTTTATTTTTATCTTTATCTCTATATATTTCATTATTTGGGTTACAGCATACTTTTCTTATAAGAAAAAAATTAAACTAATAAATAGATCATTGAAATAAAAGTTTATATAAAAAAACAAGCTAATTAAACTCAAGGGAACTGTATCTGAATGATTTTTAATTCATTCAGCATACAGCTCCTTTTTACACTAACAATTTTTTAGTGGTATCTTAACTTCAAACATAGTTCGTTCTTCATTGCTAAATGCCTTAATTTCACCTCCATGAAGCTCTATAACATTTTTAGTTATTGCAAGCCCAAGGCCACTCCCCCCCACTTTACTGTTTCTTGATTTATCAACTCTATAAAATCTTTCAAAAATATATTCCAAATCAACTGGTGATATTTCCTCACCATAATTAATTACCTGGACTATAGCATAATCTAAACTTCTCTTAGTCACTATATCAACATAATGTCCATCTCTTCCATACTTAATTGAATTGCTAATTAAATTTTCAAAGGCTCTAACAAGTTTTTCTGCATCACCTAATACAAATAATTTATCCTCTGAGAAATTAACTCTTTCCTGCATATTATTAATGTGAAATTGATACTGAAATTCTCCAACCACTTGTCCTAATAGTTCAACTAAATTAAGCGGTCTTTTTTCTAAATTCACCCCTTTATTCTGCATTTTAGTCAATTCAAATAAATCATCTATAAGCACCTTTAACCTCTTAGCTTGGGAGTATACTATATCAGTATAATATCTAAGTTGAACTTCATCCCTATACTTATCTTTTTCAATTATCTCTAAATAACCAATAATTGAAGTTAGAGGTGTCCTTAAATCATGTGAAACATTAGTGATAAGATCATTTTTTATTTTCTGCGCTTTCTTTTCCTCAACTGTTTTTTCTTTTAACTGTTTTACAATAGAATTAATGTTTTGAGATAATGTTTTAATTTCTATATCATCCCCTATCTTAATTTGTTTATCAAGATTTCCTTCACTCATTTCTTCAATATCTTCAAGTACAGAAACTATTCGTTCATTTCTAGGATAAATCAATACTAAATATATTATTAAAGTTAATATACCAACTATTAGCTCATTTAAATATTTTGATTGAACACTTTTTCTAATCACATGCCATAAATTAACTATATTATTAATAATACTTGATGTTCCAGTTCGATACACATAATCTACAACGTGTTTTATAATTATTAATCCACTCAAGGCAAATATAAAACTTATTAATAGATATATTAAAGGAATGACTGTAAGTTTTAATACTTTTTTACTTTTCAATTTTGTATCCAACTCCCCATACTGTATGAATTATATTATTTTCCTCTCCATGAACCTTTAATTTTTCTCTAAGCCTACTCATATGCACCATTACCGTATTATTTGATTGAAAATACTTTTCCTTCCATACCTTTTCAAAAATTTCTTCTGAACTAAATACTCTTCCTCTATTACTAGCTAAAAGATATAAAATATCAAATTCTCTAGCTGTAAGTGAAATTTCTTCATTATTTATTTTTACTTTATGCTGACTTTTATCTATTTTCACATTTTCAATTTGAATTATATTCATATTTTCAGTAATATTATTAAAACAATAAGCTCTTCTAAGTAGTGCTTTTATTCGTACTATTAACTCCAATGAATCAAAAGGTTTTACAATATAATCATCTGCTCCTGTAAGTATGCCTTGAATTTTATCCATTTTTTCTGATTTAGCACTAAGCATTAAAATAGGAATATTCATCTTTTCTCTTACTTTTCTACATACCTCAATACCATCAATACCTGGCATCATTATATCTAATACTATTAAATCTATTTTTTCTTGAGCTAAAATAACTAAAGCATCATTACCATTTTCAGCTTTTATTACTTTATATCCTTCATTTCTCAAATTAATCTCTAATAAATCTCTTATTTCCTTTTCATCATCTACAACCAATATTGATGCATTCATCAAAATCCCCCTTAACTTCCTATGTATTCCTCTAATGTTATATTACTATTATATATCTTATTGGCTATCTCTTCACCAACATATCTAATATGCCAAGGTTCGTAATTTATACCTGTGATATCCTCTTTTCCTTTTGGATACCTAATTATATATCCAAATTTGTGAGCATTCTTTTTTAACCACTTTGCTTCCTTAGTATCTTCTTTAAAATATCCTGATTCATTAGTCATATCTATTGCAAGACCTGTTTGATGCTCGCTTTCTCCTGGTTTTGCAGCATAAAGCTTTGCTATTTCTATACCTTCATTTTTTACGTAATCATTAAATATCTTATCTTGTCCAACATAACTTCTATATGCTGATAATCCATATAATTTTATTCCTTCTTTTTTTGCTTGATTTACTAGTTTTTCTAATTTATCAGCAGCATAATCCTGCATATACTTTTCTTCTTTATCTGCTCTATCTGAAAAAGTAATATTAGGAACTTTTAAATTACTAGGCTTATATTTTTTTCCTACTTTATATTTAGCACTAACTATAGTAAGTCCTTTAATTTTTGTTGGTTCACTACCGCCATCATCTACTGACATCATCTCTGCAATCTCATTACTAACGATATCTCCCATATTCTTAATTATTGACACTTTGCTAATAAATACTATAACTAAAACTAAACCTATAATTGCAAATTTATTTCTCTTTATCTTATTTTTCATAAAAACTATCTCCTTTTCTTTTTTCCTATTTTAAAAAAGATAGTTTTCAATTTTTATACTTAATTCTTTCAAATACTTAAGTTTTTATCATTGCTATTAATAGTTACAAATATTAAAATTATAAAGTACTACTTATATTTATTGGAAAGGTAATTAAAAATAATGAGAAACAACTTACATAGAAAAGGATTCTTCCTTGCAATCTTTGGTGCTATTCTTTGGGGAATTTCCGGTACTACAGCTCAATTTCTATTTCAAGAAAAGAACTTTACTGCAAAATGGCTTGTAGTAATTCGCTTGTTATTTTCAGGTATGATACTTGTATTGCTAGGTATAGCAAAAAGTGATTGTGATATTTTTAAAATATGGCACAATAGAAAAGACAGTATTAAACTTTTACTCTTTGGAATACTTGGTATGCTTGGAGTACAATATACATATTTTTCAGCTATAAGTTATGGTAATGCTGCAACTGCTACCATACTTCAATATTTATCTCCTATAGTAATAACTCTTTTTGTAGCAATTAGCTCAAAAACGCTCCCTTCTTTAAAACAAATAGTAGTTATTATCTTTGCATTAATGGGTACTTTCTTGATTATTACAAAAGGAAGTTTAAATAGTCTAGCTATTTCACAATTAGCTTTATTTTGGGGAATAGCTTCTGCTTTTGCATCAGCTTTGTATACATTACAACCTATTTCACTCTTAAAAAAATATACTTCAACATCTATTGTAGGCTGGGGAATGATCATTGGAGGTATTGCTTTTAGTTTTGTTGAACAACCATGGAATTGTAGTGGAATTTGGGATTTACAATCTGTTTTAGCAATAATTTTTGTAGTTATCTTTGGTACATTAATAGCTTTTCTTATATATTTAAAAAGTTTAAAATACATAAAGCCTACTGAAGCTAGTATCCTTGGTTCATTAGAACCTCTATCTGCAACATTATTATCTATCATATATCTAAAAGAACCTTTTGACTTAGTCCAATCTTTAGGTATGATTCTAATTATTACCTCAATTGCAGTTTTATCTTATGTGAAAAAAACTGATAGAAACACATATTAATGTATTTCTATCAGTTTTAAATATTTTATTTATTTATCTTCATATTAATTACCATAGCATGATCACCAAAATAAGGTTTATCTATACTCTGTCCCAAATAATCTTTACCGAACATATTATATATATTACCAGATACACTGAACTCAGGAAGTTTTCCAATAAACTTACCATTCCTAACTAAGTAAGCCATTTGTACAGGTGATGCAAAATCTCCTTCATTAGTACAATCTCCACCTTCCATGAATACTGCAAAAATAGCATCTTTATCACCAATTATTTCTTTCAAATTTTTAGTGGAACATTTTGCAGCAAATCTTGCTTCATACATTGAACTACCATATATTGTTGGAACTTCATCGTATTCTGCCAATGCAGCTGCTGTATTAGGAACATCAAATTCATCAGCACTCTCTTTAGAACTATATCCATATTTAATCACACCAGAATCAATAAGAGCAAACTTATCTTCAGCAATTGTAGTTCCTTCTGCGTCAAAGAATGGAAGCATAAAGTTATCATCACTTCTGTCTACATAAACTGTAAAATCCTTTGAAAAAACTTCTTTACCCATTTTATCTGAGAATATTGAAGTATTTTTACCTATAGAAATTTCATTTAACGATTCAATTATCTTTTTATTAAATGAAGAAAAATTCATTATTACAGGAAGTTCTTCAACCTCTGGTAAATCAACTTTATTTCTGTATGCACCTAATTGTTTTCTAATATCATTAAGTATATTATCAACATTAAATTCTCTTCCACTATAACATATGCATGTATCAAATACATTAATAGATGATTTTTCTTTAACCACAAGTTCAATTTCAAAATATTTATCAATATTTATATATTCTAAACCAACATCATTCTTAATTATGTTTTCTGTTTCAATCATCTTTACCTTATTACTAAAAGAAAAATCACTAAATTCAATTTCAACTACCTTTAATAATTCTTCTGTTTTCTTTAAAAATTCTTCTGTAGTAAGTTTACTCTTTCTTAAATCTCTTGATTGTTTTTTATTTTTTTCAGGTTCAAATTTATATTTTACTTTATTATCAAGATTTTTTATTGCAGATTTCCAAGTTTCCTCTGTTGCCTCTCCTAGTGTTCCTGATACACCAATATATCCATTGTCATACACTCTACAACCACTCTTAGTTATTGACTTTTTTCTTATTGAATCTACCTTAGTTTGAGTTACATTTAGTGCAATTTCATTAACTTTATTTATATATAATTCTCTTATCATCACTTCACACCACCTTATTGAACATTAATACCATTGACTCTTACATATGGTCCACCAAGACCTACTGATAAAGGCCATTGTTCCATCTTTCCACAGCCACCTGGCGCAAATGATTTAATTTCAACTTCTTTTGATAGTCCATCTATCTCATTAAGAGTCTTCATTACATTACCTGTTATTACAGATACCTTTATTGGCTCTGCAATTTTTCCATCTCTAATCATATAACTTCTACTTGGTGCAATAGTAAATGTAGACATTCCTGAACCATGCATTATAGTATCTATATATATTCCTTCTTTTACGCCTTGAAAAAGTTCTTCTTTAGTATTTGTTCCAGCTCCAATATAAGTTGTTGTCATTCTTACTATTGGCTCATATTCAAAATTCATAGCTCTACAATTACCAGTAACCTCTTCATTCAAAAGACCAGCAGTATATGAACTATGAAGTCTTCCTGCAAGCACACCATTTTTAACCAAATAGTTTTCTTTAGCCTTAGTTCCCTCATCATCAAATGGAACATACCCTGAACCTTCAAATTTACCCGAATCCATAATATTTAATATTGGCGATCCTACTTTACATCCAATTTTCCATTCCTTCATCATACTTTCATCACCAATCATAAA
>JAQXTC010000029.1 GCA_029219285.1 Clostridiaceae bacterium | reverse complement strand
TTCATTTCTTCTGTATACTTCTTAATAAGCTTCTTCTTGTCAGCCTTGCTTAGTTCTGTAGTTTGTGTTTCATATTGTTCTGGTTCTTCTGAAACCATTACTGCTCCAATAACATCTCTTACTTCTTTAATTATTGTCTGTGGAGTAATATTATGTTCTTCATTATATGCTATCTGGATAGCTCTTCTTCTTTCAGTCTCTTTAATAGCCCTATCCATTGAACCAGTAATATTATCAGCATACATAATAACTTTACTTTCAGAGTTTCTGGCAGCTCTTCCGATAGTCTGGATAAGGGAGGTTTCTGATCTTAAGAAACCTTCTTTATCTGCATCTAAGATAGCTACAAGCGCAACTTCTGGAATATCTAATCCCTCTCTTAAAAGGTTAATTCCTACAAGCACATCAAACTTTCCTAATCTTAAATCTCTGATTATCTCCATTCTTTCAATAGTATCTATATCTGAATGCATATAAGTTGTCTTAACACCTAAATCTGTTAAGTACTTAGTTAAATCTTCTGCCATTCTTTTTGTAAGGGTAGTAACTAAAGTTCTAAAGCCTCTTTTAGTTGTTTCCAGTATTTTTGCATATAAATCATCTATTTGTCCTTTAACTGGCCTTATTATTATTTCAGGATCCAATAATCCTGTAGGCCTTATTATCTGTTCAGCAATTTCACTTGAATTATCAAGTTCATATTGTGAAGGCGTAGCACTTACAAACACTACTTGATTTATTTTATCTTCAAACTCTGAAAACTTTAATGGGCGATTATCATAGGCACATGGCAACCTGAAACCATACTCTACTAAAGTATTCTTTCTTGATCTATCACCTGCATACATTGCTCTAACTTGTGGCAATGTCACATGACTTTCATCAATAAACATTAAATAATCATCTGGAAAGAAATCTAATAATGTATGAGGTGGTGTGCCTGGATCTCTTCCATCAAATATTCTAGAATAGTTTTCTATCCCACTACAATAACCCATTTCCCTAATCATCTCAATATCGAAATTAGTTCTTTGTTTAAGTCTTTGGGCTTCTAATATTTTATCTTGAGAATTCAATTCTCTTAATCTATCTTCAAGTTCATCTTCTATACGATGAATGGATTTATCTATTGTTTCTGATGAAGTAGCAAAGTGAGATGCTGGTGTGATAGCTACATGCTCTCTATCTCCTATAATTGTACCAGTTAATACATCAAATTCTCTAATTCTATCTATTTCATCACCAAAAAATTCAATTCTTATTCCTTTATTTGACGATGTAACTGGAATAATATCTAAAGAGTCTCCTCTTACTCTAAAAGTACCTCTTGCAAAATCAATATCATTTCTTTCATATTGAATTTCAGTAAGCTTTCGTATAATTTCATCTCTCTCTTTTTCCATACCTACTCTTAAACTTATAGTTAATTTTTTATATTCATCTGGATTACCTAATCCATAAATACATGATACTGAAGCTACAATTATAACATCACGTCTTTCAAAAAGTGCTGATGTAGCAGAGTGTCTAAGTTTATCTATCTCATCATTTATTGATGCATCTTTTTCTATAAATGTATCTGTTTGAGGTACATAAGCCTCTGGTTGGTAATAATCATAGTATGATACAAAATATTCTACTATATTGTCAGGAAAAAACTCCTTAAATTCAGAACATAATTGAGCCGCTAAAGTCTTATTGTGTGCTAAAACAATTGTAGGTCTTTGCAATTTTTCAATTATGTTTGCCATAGTAAAAGTTTTACCAGATCCCGTTACTCCTAAAAGAGTCTGCCCTCTATTTTCTTGCTTTATTGATTGAACTAATTTATCAATAGCTTGTGGTTGATCTCCCATTGGCTTAAATTTTGAGTGTATTTTAAACTCTCCCATATTTTCACCTGCTTTCTTAATCGAACTTATATTCGTATCTTTATTGTACTTTTGAAAGCTTTTATAGTCAATAATATAGACTGTTTCATTGAACTTTATTCAAAAAAAAATAAGAAGAACATAAAGTTCTTCTTATTTCAAATCTTTTTTATTTTTTGCTTCATCTAATATATCACTAAATTTTTTATCTTCAAAAGATATTACTCTTTCCATATCTACAACCTTAGGAACAAGAACTATTCCAAGTCTACTGTTAGGCTGATGATTATAACTATACTCTTTTTTATCTCCATGAGAATCTAAAATTGTAAGTACTATCTTATTATAATTCTCTTTAGCAATATCATATATTTCATTTTCCTTGTTAATTATTTTACCATTAACTAAGCTTATTTTATCTCCAGGCTTAAGTCCTAAATTATATGCCTGTGAAAATGGTATAACTTCAAGAATAGCTAATCCATCTTCATTACTAACAAACATAGGCTCTCTGTTATCTTCAGCTTTACGTTGTAAGTATAGCATTCCTTCATGAGCTGCTGGTGCAAATGCTAAAACTATTAACTGCCCAGCTAATCCTCCTACAGCCGCAACCTGTGCTACAATACAAAGAAGGATTCCATAAACAAGTATATATATTCCTGAACTTAACGCTTTTATCTTCTTTTTTCTAGTAAATGTAACAGCCGAATATCCTAACACTCCAAAATAAGGAAACATAGTTAATATCATAGATGCAACAATTGCTGTTATACTTTCATACCCTAGTATAGGCCACCAATCCGGTGTTCCTACACTTTGAGTTGATATTATTCCATCACTTGTCATACCTGCATATGCTATAAAAATAGCTACTGGTACAACCCAACTTCTTTTTAATGCATATCCTCCAATAATAGTACCTTTCTTATTAGAGAATACAGGTATAGCACCTCTAGCTCCATCTACCATCACTAAAAATGCTTCGAATATATGTATAACTCCTACAAAAGTCATTAATACCGCTATATTAACATCGAATAAGAGCAATCCATCACTTGTCCTTATATCAAGATATTTACAAACTACACTTAATAGACCTAAAATTGCACCGCTATAAGAAAAACAAATAAATCTAGGTTTTAGTAACATAAGTAATATGGATACAATAAATAGCATCTCAATATGAGAATTTTCTGTAAAAATCACTCCAAAATAACTCAATACTAAACTTATAAATATGCCTGCAAATATTCCTAAAACTATTTGCGATAAAGTTAATTCCAAAGGAGAATTAACTTTTTCTCCCAAAATCATCTTTTGCATTGCAGTTAATTTTCGATTTTTCATATAAAATACGATACCTAAAGCAACTAGCATAACCATTAAAGAGGGCTCTACTATTACATATGCTACAGATCTTAATGTGTACATTACTAAATCCATAAAAATGAGCCTCCTATTTTATCTTGTCTTGAATTACTTCTAATGCTTTCTTAAATTGAGCATCATCATTCTTATTATAACTATCCGTATCTAAATTATTTACTGATTCATCAATTTCGTAATCTGGCTTAATTCCAACCTTATGAATGCTTTCGCCATTAGGAGTGTAGAATTTTTGAATTGTTATTTTTAATGCTCCTCCAGTACTATCTAAAACATATGGTGCTTGAGCAACTCCTTTTCCATAAGTAGTTGTTCCTACTGTTTCAGCTATTCCATAATCTTTTAGCGCACCAGTTACAACTTCTGAAGCACTAGCAGTAGTACCATTAGTTAATATAACAAGTGGAATATTTTCAGCTATTCCCCCTTTAGATTTACTAACTTTTTCGTTATCATACTTATCCTTTAATGTAGTTATAACCTTACCTTTTGGAATAAACTGTGAAGCTATTCCCTCTGCCTGTGTTAAAAATCCGCCTCTATTATCTCTTAAATCAATAATTAAACCTTTTGCTCCTGAATCAAGCAATGAATTAAGGCAACTTACAAACTGGTCTGATGCACCTTCATTAAAGTTTTTTAACCTAATATACCCTATGTTATTGTCTAACATGTCACTAGAAGCTGAATCAGTTTTTATTTTTTCCCTAACAACATCAGCATCATATTTTTCTCCATTACTTTTCTGCATTGTAAGTTTACAGGCCTGACCTTCTTCACCTTGTAGTAATTTTGCTACTTCAGCCAAACTATTCCCTACCTCAGTATTATCTATCTTTAAAATTATGTCTCCAACAGAAATTCCAGCCCTATTTGCTGATTTACCTTCTTCAACATTAACCACTACAATTTGGTTATCTTTTTGAGAAACAGAAATTCCTATTCCAACATATATCCCTTCATTTGATAGCAAATATTTATCATACTCATCTTTTGTCATATAAAGTGTATATGGATCTTCAAGGCTTTCTGCCATTCCTTTTAAAGCTCCACTTACAAGCATTTCATCATTAATATCTCCATTGTAGGTTTTCATTAATATATCTCTTGCTTCAAATATTCCTTCATATCCATCTATTGCATCAGCTGCATTAACAGCAGAACTATATTTGTTACCATCTGGACCTATAAAAATTCCAAACCTAGCAGATACATTTCCTAAAATAAAAACTATTGCTATCCCACAAATCATGGCTATAACTTTAACAAAGTTAATTTTTTTCACTTTTTTTTTATTTGCACCTAACCAGTTCATATACCTAGCTTCCTTTCTCAGGTTTCTGAATAACTCCGCTTAGTAAATATTTTATTCTTATTCTTGGGAATTATACTATTAAGAACTTTCTTAAAGCAACAGTACTAGCAATTCCACCAATACATATTGAACCTAATGCAAACTTCCATAATAAATGTGTAAATACATAAGTTGGTTTAACTAACGTTACCATAAGCATCCTAGATGCAATCCATCCAAATGTAAGCTTATATAATCCAAATAAAATAATTGTAGATAATAATGCTCCAATTAAAGCAATTACCATACCTTCAATAATAAATGGCCATCTTATAAACCAATCTGTAGCACCTACAAATTTCATAATTCCAATTTCTCTTCTTCTTGAGAATACTGTTAACTTTGTAGTATTCATAATTAAGAAAATTGAAACTGAAATTAATATGATAAATAATCCAACTCCAACATATCTTACACCCTTTATTACATTTTGCACTGTATTTATTAAATCTTGTTGGTTATTTACGCTTTCAATACCTTCCATATCTTGAATTGCGTCTTTTATTGATTCTGCATAACTTGGATCTTGCATTTTTACTATGTATGATTCAGGAAATGGATTATTATCTAATGTATAACCTTGTAGTATTCCTTCACTTTCATCCATACTTTCTTTAAAGTTATTATATGCATCTTCTTTCGATTCATAATTTACTTCTGTTACACCTGTTTGTTCTCTAAGTTTAACTTCAATTTCTCTTTTATCTAAAAGGCTTATATCATCTTTAAGGAAAACCTTTAATTCTACCTTTTGTTCAACACCAATTATTGCAACACTAGCATTTTCAGCAATTAATGAGAAAACACCAAGTACCATAAAAGTAATCAATACAGTTATTATTGATGCTAAACTTATTGTTTTATTTCTTCTAAGGCTTCTAAATGCGTCGCCAATAAAATAATTAACAGTATTAATCTTCATCGTACATACCTCTTTTCTCATCTCTTACTATTTCTCCGCCTTCAATAGCTATAACTCTCTTCTTCATACTATCAACTATTTCTTTAGCATGAGTTGCCATTAATACAGTTGTTCCTGCTTTATTTACATCATCTAATAATCCCATTATTTCTTTTGCTGTTTCTGGATCTAAGTTACCTGTTGGTTCATCAGCAATTAATACAGATGGGTTATTTACTATTGCTCTTGCAAGAGATACCCTTTGTTGTTCTCCTCCTGATAATTCATTAGGGAACATCTTATACTTATGTGATAATCCAACAAGAGATAATACCATTGGTACTCTTCTTCTAATTTCTCTTGGTGATGCTTCTACTACTTTCATAGCAAATGCTACGTTTTCATAAACATTAAGTGTTGGGATTAATCTAAAATCTTGGAACACCATTCCCACTTTCCTTCTGAAATATGGAATTGCTTTTCTTGTTAGTGTTGATAATTCTGTATCTCCTACTGTTACAGTTCCTGTTGTAGGTTCAACTTCCTTTAATAACATTTTAATAAATGTTGACTTACCAGCCCCTGATGGTCCAACTAAGAAAACAAATTCTCCTGCTTCTATATCTATATTTACATCCGAAAGGGCTTTTACATTGTTGTCATAAATCTTAGAAACATTTTTAAACCTAATCATCTTAACACTCCTTACTACCTTTAAATTTATAAATTTCTAGTTAAGCATTTTCATTCTATTTTTATTATTATAACATAATATATAACAAGACGACTACTCATAGCTGCTTTATACAATTTTTTCCATATTTTCTATCCTTCGATTATATTAGAAAAACCTACTCCAAATACCTCTGTAGCTTCTCTAACAGTTATGAATGCATCTGGATCTTTTTCCTTGATAAAACTTTTCAACTTAATAAATTGCTTTCTATTCATTACAGCATATATAACAGTATTATTTTCTCCAGTATACCCACCTTTTCCATAAAAAACGGTACACCCTCTATCTACATCTTTCATTATGTAATTAACAACTAATTCTTCTTGTTTTGTAAATATGGCTACTTCTTTACACGATTTAAACCCATCAATGAACTTATCAACTAATGTTCCTGTAAAGAATACACTTAATAGCCCAAATAAACCTAACTCCATCCCATATGTATAGATGGCTAATATAATTACAACTGAATCTGAAATAAGCATTGCTTTTCCTATTTCTATAGCTGCATATTTATTTAAAATTTTAGCAATTATACTTGTACCACCTGTTGATGCACCTTGCGAAAATATCATAGCAGATCCCCATGCCAACATAACGCTCCCAAAAATAGATGCTAGCATTAGATTATTTGTTATTGGAAAAACTATATCTAATGCCTCAACCAATGTCAGAATTAAGGATACTGCAAAAGTTGCATAGATACTTTTTAATCCAAAACTTCCTCCAATAAAAACAAATGCTACTATAAATAAAATCACATTACAAATAAGCAAAACTATACCAGAGTCAATATTAAATATATCATGTAATACTAATGCTAACCCCGACACTCCTCCAGATGCTATTTTATTTGAAAAGAAAAAATATTCCAAACCAAAGGATACTGCTAATACTCCTATAGTTATTACTAAGTACTCTCTTAATTTCTTCATCTCTTGTATTCCCCCATATAATTATTCCATTTCCATAAATCCTTCACCAAGAACTTCATATGATTCTCTAACACTTATAAATGCTCTTTTATCTACCTGTTTTATAAAAGATTTTAATTTTATAAATTCATTTCTGCTTAATATAGTATATATCACTTTTTTCCTTTTACCACTATAAGCACCTTCACCATGAAGATAAGTACATCCTCTACCAATCTCATCAAGAATATACCTTCCTATCTCATCACATTTTTCACTCATAATTATTACTTCTTTGCTAGAATTAAACCCATTAATAAACCTATCTACTGTAATTCCTAATAATATTACACTAAGCATTGCATAAAATCCAGTATCAACCCCAAATACCATTGCACCACCAAAAGTTATAATTATATCTACAATTAATAATGCTGTTCCTATATTGAAGTGGAAGAATTTATTTAAGATCTTTGCTAATATATCTGTTCCACCTGTAGATGAATTATTATTAAATACTATGGCCATTCCAAAAGCAGATATAATTGTACCAAACACTGTTGCAATAACAAGATCTGTAGTTATTGCATATGGTTTGAATATAGCTTCAATAATCCACATTATAACAGATAACATTATACTAGCGTATATTGTCTTAGCACCAAAATTACCACCGATAAGATAAAATGCAACTGCAAATAACAATAAATTTACAACCAATGTAACTGTACCGACACTCAATTGTGGTATTAATGCATTAACTATAATTGCAAAACCAGTTACGCCTCCAGCTGCTAATTTATTAGGTGTATAAAAATATTCTACTGATATCGCTACTAATATTACTCCTAAAGTTATTAATAAATATTCCTTTACAGTTTCTTTACTAAACATAGATACCCCTCCGTAAATTTTTAAATATCATACTTTTATATTTCCTATAGCCAACATAAAATATCCGTAATGATATAAAAGTTAAAATTTATACAGAAAAAAAGGAACGCATAAGCGCTCCTAACAGTAAACTACTATTTTAAATTCATTGCCTTTTTTACCTTTTTAACTATATCATTAGCTGTAAGATTATAAGCTTTAAGTAATTCTTCAGGCTTGCCACTTTCTCCAAAAACATCCTTTACTCCAACCTTTAAGACTGGTACTGGATATTCCTCGCATACTACTTCTGATACAGCTGAACCTAGTCCACCTATAACACTATGCTCCTCAGCAGTAACAATAACCCCTGTTTCTTTAGCTGCTTTAACAATTAGTTCTTTGTCAATTGGCTTAATTGTATGTATATTAATAACTCTAGCATTAATTCCTTCATTTGACAATATCTGTTTAGCAGTTATAGCAGCTTCAACCATTATTCCAGTAGCTATTATTGTAATATCACTACCTTCAGCAATAGTTACTCCCTTACCAATTTCAAATTTATAGTTCTTTTCATCATTTATTCTGTTAACTGCCATTCTTCCAAGTCTCACATAACAAGGACCTTCATATTCTGCCACTGCTCTTATTGCTGCTTCTGTTTCAACATCATCAGCAGGATTGATTACTGTCATATTTGGAATACTTCTCATTAAAGAAATATCTTCGATAGCTTGATGTGTTGCACCATCTTCCCCTACTGTTAATCCCGCATGAGTCGCACAAATCTTAACATTTAGCTTTGGATAACATATTGAATTTCTTATTTGCTCAAATGCTCTTCCCGCAGCAAACATTGCAAATGTACTTACAAAAGGTATTTTTCCACAAGTAGCAAATCCAGCAGCTACTCCCATCATATTAGCTTCAGCAATTCCCATATTAAAAAATCTTTCTGGAGCTACAGCCTTAAATTCTGCTGTTTTTGTAGATTTTGATAAATCTGCATCTAAAACAACAACTTTTTCATTATTATTAGCTAAATCTACTAATGCTTTACCATAAGCTTCTCTAGTTGCTTTTGAATTACTCATTATCTATCTCCTCCTAATTCCTTAACTGCAATATCACATTGTTCTTTGCTAGGTGCTGTTCCATGCCATGATGCTTCATTTTCCATAAATGACACACCTTTTCCCTTTACTGTCTTACACACAATTGCAGTTGGTGCCCCTTTAAAATTCTTAGCTTTATCTATAGCATCTAAAATTTCGTCATAATTATGTCCATCTATAATCATAGTATTCCATCCAAATGCTTCAAATTTCTTATCTATAGGAGATGGGTTCATAACTTCTGTTATATTACCATCAATTTGAAGTCCATTAAAGTCAATAAATAAAGTTAAATTATCTAATTTATAATGAGTAGCTGCCATTGCTGCTTCCCAAATTTGTCCTTCTTCTAATTCACCATCACCTAATACTGCATACACTCTATAATCTTTATTATCAAGCTTTCCTGCAAGTGCCATTCCTACTGCTGCAGAAGTTCCTTGTCCTAATGAACCTGTTGACATATCAATACCAGGTATATCATTCATGTTTGGATGTCCTTGTAATCTTGATCCTATTTTTCTTAATGTTTTTAATTCTTTTGGATCAAAAAAGCCTCTTCTTGCTAATGCACTATATAAAACTGGTGCTGCATGTCCTTTTGATAATACAAATCTATCTCTATTTTCATCTTTAGGATTTTTAGGGTTTATATTTAATTCATTAAAAAATAGTGTTGTTACTATATCTGCTGCTGATAATGATCCACCTGGATGTCCAGAACCTGACTCAGTTAACATTTCAACAATATCAATTCTAATCTGCTTAGATATTTCGATTAATTCTTCCTTTTTCATTTAAAACAGCCTCCTAGATAATTTGACATAATTATTATTTATTTTCTAAATCTCTACGGATATTTTACCATATTTAATTCGTTTTGCATACCTTAATAATTTATTTATGATAACTATTTTTCTTTTATCAGTTAAATAGTATATACTATTTGGTTTTTAAGATTAATTTACATTATAACTTCTACTCTAAAGAAATAATTTATCCACCTCGCTTTTTATTTTATATTTTATAAGTCACATGCATATTGTTCCCCAAAAGTAATAAAAAAAGAATTATCAATTCTTTTAATTGATAACTCTTTTTGTGCTTGTCTAACTTTTAAAATCAATCTAAACTTAAACTAATTAATAATGATTTACTAACTTTTTTCATATCATTTTCTGTCATATGACCAATTTTTTCTTTTAATCTTTTTTTATCTAAAGTTCTAATCTGTTCTAATAAAACAACAGAATCTCTGTTTAGTCCGTATTCTTCTGAAGATATTTCAACATGTGTGGGTAATTTTGCCTTATTTATCTGTGATGTAATTGCAGCAACAATAACTGTTGGACTATATCTATTTCCTATATCATTCTGAATTATAATTACAGGTCTAATCCCACCTTGTTCTGATCCTATTACTGGACTTAAATCTGCATAAAATATATCTCCTCTTTTTACTACCATAGTCGTCATTTGAAAAATCACACTCCGCAAAGCCACGTCTCATATTTATTAACATCTACTAGTTCACTTTCACTATCTATAGCTAATTGTAAGTTTATTTCTCCCATTTCCATATAGCCTTTTTTCATAACTTCAGTTAACTCAGCTTCACTATATTCTATTAAATCGCCGTAAAATAATGTACTATTTTTTTCAAATTTCTCATTTATTTTTTCTCTATTTCTATCTAATGTTGACATATTTACCCCTCCTGGTAGTTAAGAGTTATGTATAAAATAATTATATTGCAAATATTGTCAACTTGTCAAAATTTTTGGTGATATTTTTTATTTGTTTATAGCCCATTAATTCAAGTTTCTACCTTAACTAGAATTTCATTTTACTTGCAAACTAATAGATGCTTTGGCTTATTTTATTTCTTTATTCTCATATGTCTATCTTTTAAAATAAACTTTCATCTATTTTTTTCATATATTCAAAATCTTTATATAAAATAGTTACTCTTTCATCTCCATTAATATCAAATATCTTAGCCACTATTGGAGTATTATCATTCTTGTTAATATATAACTTTGCAGAAGTCATATGAATATTTTTATATGGCAAGTCTACCTTTATTTCTATATATTTTGCATCTCCCCATTCTTCTGCACCTTCTTTTATCTCTTGTATACTATTAGACAATAGATTACTAGTAAATGCTAATGGATATAGTTGATCAATGTCCCCATTAGTTTCATATTCACTACCCTTATCTTTCATACTAATGGAGCCTTCTTTGTAAATTTTGGTTCGATCATTCTCAAATTCAATTCTCATTCCATATTTTTTAGAAAAATATATCTTTGTATTTTCTTCATATTTTCCTTTTGAATTTTTTATTATATACTGTACATTTGAAGTATAAGCTTCAGTATTTTTTACCTTATCAATTATCTCTTCATTTGTAGGGAAATAATTATTTCGAAATATAATAACTAATATTATTGAGATGAATGGTATTAGTAGTAATAAAAATAACCACTTTTTTAATGATTTAGCTTCTATTTTCATATTTCCTCCAAAGTAAATTAATTACTAATACTACAATATTAATAAATAGAAGATTTTATTCTACTTTATAGACAACTCCCCCATCGATTTTGGAAGTTCTTCTATTACATCTCTTGCATTTACTATATATCTCTCTTGGGAAAGTTTATCTCCAACAAAACCATGAACATAAACTCCTAACACAGTTGCCTTATAGCTATCTAGACCTTGAGCTATTAATCCTCCAATTATTCCAGATAAACAATCTCCCATTCCTCCAGATGCCATCTTACTATTTCCTGTTTCGTTAATTACACTACTTTCTCCATCTGATATAACTGTATTAAATCCTTTTAGTAAGATTGTAACTTTATTCTTTGATGCATACTGTAAACAAAATTCAATTCTGTTTTCCTCAATTTCATAAATATTCTTTTTGGTAAGTCTTGACATTTCTCCAATATGAGGAGTAAAGACAGCTCTTCCTTCTAAATATGATAATAGTCCTTCATTCTCAGAAATAATGTTTAACCCATCTGCATCTATTAAAATTTCACACTTTGAGTTCTTAATAAACTTTTCTAACATATCTCTATTTCGTTTTTCTTTACTTAGTCCAGGACCGCAAATCAATACATCAGCATCTCTTAACAAAGCATTAATCTTGTTCGTATCACTGTATCTAACAGTCATAGCTTCTGTCAACCTTCCTGCCATCAATTCTTGCAACTCATCTTCAACAACTAATGTAACTAAGCCAGCTCCTACTCTAACAGCTGATTCAGTCGTAATATATGCTGCACCTGTCATATTCCTACTTCCAGCAAGAATAACAACTTTTCCATAGCTACCCTTATGACCATATAAAGTTCTTTTAGGTATTAACTTTCTATAATCCTCTTTAGTTAAAGTGTAAGTCTTTTCTGATTCCTGTTTCTTTATATAAGGAGGTACCCCTATTTTAATAACATTTACTACCCCCGTAAATTCTTTTGCACAACATTTAAAAAAACCTTTTTTTAAAACTTCAATTGTGAATGTCTCATTCGCTTTAATCGCTATACCACAAGCTCTTCCCTTATTACATTCAAGCCCAGATGGAACATCTATAGACACAACATAAGTTGAATAAATATTAATCAAATTTATAACATCATAAATACTATCTTTTACTTCTTTATTTAATCCAACTCCGAAAATTGAATCAATTACTATATCTGCTTGTTTTATATCTTCTATTATTAATTTTTTATCAACATTATCTAGTTCATATATATCCGCTTGTAAATTTTTTAAAATTTCATATTGTGTTTTGAATTCTTTAGTACTCTTATGAAAATTCGAAACTATATATACTCTTACCTTTTTTCCATCAATAATAAGTTTTCTTGCAACTGCTAATCCATCAGCACCATTATTCCCTGTACCACAAAATAAAACGTATTTATTTCCTTTATGTACCACACTCTCAAAAATCTTTTGTGCTACATTTTCCATTAAAACTAAACTTGGTATTCCAACCTCATTAATAGTTCTATAATCAACTTTCTTAGCAGCTTCAATAGACAATACTTCCACTATCTCACCTCTTCTATCACTATAAACGCAATGGCATCTTTACTAGAATGAGAAATTGAAACATGAATTTTACATTCATCCAAATTAAATTTTTCTTTAATTTTTGTGCTTATATTTATGGAGGGTTTCCCTAATTCATCATGTATTAGCTCCACATCTTTTAAACCAAAGCCTCTAACACCTGTGCCTAATGCTTTACTAAAAGCTTCTTTTACTGCAAAATTTGCTGCAATTGTTTCTGGGTTATTATTTTTCTTCTCAAAATATATTTTTTCCTGCTCCGTAAAGGCTTTCTCAACAAAACTTGGAGTCCTACCTATTATGGTTTTTATCCTATCTATTATTACAATATCTGTACCTATACCTCTTATCATTTGCCTCTCCTTTAATTATTATGTAAACAATATATTGACCATAATTTAACCTTACTTATCTACATAATCACATATTATGTCTTTTAAGTGAATTGGAGATACTTGATTTCTGCTTAATATTTCTAAAAGTTGTGAAATTTCTTCTTTGTTAGTAGATATATTATCCACATTTTCTTTTAATTCGTTTACAACTTTTTCATTTTCAGTATCTTCTCTTATAATTTCAATGCCATATTCTTTAACAGAATTCCCCTCTTGTTCTGTCAACTTATAAATGTACTTTTTTCCACTTCCATTAGTATATTTTATTTCTATTTTCTTCTCAATAACCATTATCCCGTCCCCCTTCAACAAATTGTTTCTTCAACTTACAAATTCAATACTATCACAGTAATATTTAAAATAATGTCAAAGCATGGTCCAAGCTCAAAAAAATTTTTATATATTAACTGACATAAAATTCACTAATATTGTATTCTTCCTTAAATTTAATCACTTACTTTTTCAATTTCAAGTCATCGTTTTCTTATATTTGTCGATTTTTATATTTATATATATTTATATATATAAAAAAAAGATAAGCATATACTTATCTTTTTTAACCCAAATTCTCAAACCATAGCTGAAATATGAATACGTTATCATTCAGCAATTTCATTATATCACACTGTAATTATTTTTCAACCATTATTTTGAATTTGTTTATTTTTTTTCTAATTTACATTGCTTGCTTCACTATTATTATCCTGTCTGCCTCCGATAAATTTAAAATCTTCTGCTACAACTTCTGCTATATATTTTTTATTACCTTCTTTATCTTCATAGCTACCGGTTCTTAATCTACCACTTAAGCTAATGCAACTTCCTTTTCTAAGATATTTGCATACTACCTCAGCCTTCTTCCCCCAAATTGTAATTGGTATAAGATCAGCCTTTCTAGTTCCATCAGCTGATTTAAAGTTTCTATCTACAGCAATTATAAATTTAGTATAAACTTTATCTCCAGCCTCTACAGTCCTTAGTTCAGGATCCCTTATAAGTCTTCCTAATAAAATAATTTTATTCATAAATAAACACCTCCTGAATATTTTCATCTAACATTCTATCCAGGATGTAGGATTATTATTCAAGAGGTACCTATATTTTACTTGTTTTTTTTAATTTCTTTATTTTTGCTTAGAATAGAATTTACCTCTACTCCAAAAATTAAAATCATAGAGACTAAGTATAACCAGATCATTAAAATAAATACAGCTGCCAAACTACCATATACACGAGAATAATTACTGTAATTATTAATATAAAAAGAGAAAATGGTTGATATGCAAATCCATCCAAGAGTACAAATAATAGAGCCTGGTATGACATCTCTCCATTTTACTTTCTTTGATGGTGCATATCGATAAATTGCTGCAATAACAAATACAACAGCAATTATCACAAGTCCACTTCTAAGCATATTCCATACCGCTGTTATAACTTTATTATAGGGAATTAATTTTAGCAAATACTCTCCTATTACATTTCCAAAAACCATTATTATTAATGTTGATAGTATTGCTAATGCTAGTGCTATTATACTAAAAAATGATATTATAGCTCTTTTTATATAACTTCTTTTTTCCTCAACATCATAAGCTTTATTAACACCTTTTATTACTGCTCTAAAGCCTGATGAAGCTGTCCATATTGTAATAACAATAGATACTCCCAATAATCCAGTATTCTGATTTCCTACCACTTCATTAATAATATTTTGAGTTAAATCATAAACACTAGTAGGAACCATTCTATGCAATGCTTCTAATATAGCTAATTTATCTAAATTAGCGAATCCAATCAATGTAATAAGAAAAATTAGAAATGGTAAAAATGATAATACTAAATAATATGCTAACTCAGCTCCTAATGCAAAAATGTCATCTTTTTTGATCTTCACTATCAGTTGAATAAATAAATTTATTTTTGAAGTCTTTATATCTTTCATTAAATTCACCAATCACTTACAAAATAATATTCTTTAATTTTAGTACTTCAATTATATCAGAAAAAATAGCTATAACGTAGGTCCGATTTTAGTTTCTATTTATAAGTGGCTTCCATTCATCAGGCAATAAATTATAATATCTATTCATTGAATATCTATCATCAACTAAAAGAATTCTCCCTTTATCACTTTCAGTTCTTATTACTCTTCCAACCGCCTGCATTACTTTATTAATTCCAGGATAAATATATGCTATTTTTTCTCCTTCATTTTCAAAATACTCTTTTATAATTTCTCCTTTAAGAGAAACTTTAGGATAACCTACTCCAATGATTATAGCTCCTATTAATTTTTCACCAGGCAAATCTATTCCTTCTGAAAACATTCCACCTATCACACAGAAGCCAACTATATCAGAACCTTTAGTAAACTTTGAAATAAATTTTTCTTTATCTTCTTCATTCATGTCAATGTCTTGCCAAATAGAATTAATATCAATATTGTTACTCTCATTATATTCTTTCATCATATTCATATATTCGTAAGATGGCAAAAAGACCATATAATTTCCCTGTTTTTCTTCTATAAATTTCTTAATTTTATTGAATATATATGGAAGTGTCTTTTTCCTATATTTATATCTTGTGTTTTCCTTATAAAGATATACACTTAAATTTTCTTTTGGATATGGTGAATGTAATCTTAATCTATAATCCTCTTCATTTCCACCTAACAGTTTTATATAATATTCAAAAGGTGATAAAGTTGCTGAAAATAGTATTGTAGATTTACACTTATCCATAGTAGCCTTCAATTTGTGTGAAGGATCAACACAAAATAAAATAATTTTAACTTCATTATTTGTTGTTTCAACTATTGTTTTATACTCTTTTCCATATCCTTCATAAATGGAAATAAAATTATTAGCCTCAAAATACATATCCAATAATAAATCATTAAATGATATCTTAACATTTTGAGTAAGTATCTCTTCTGCATCTCTTACAAATATCCTAAGTAGCTTAATAATATCCTTAGGTTTTTCATCATAGTAAATACTCTGTTTATCTTCCCCTTGACAAGTTCGTTCTTCCTCAATAAGCACTTTATTTATTTTATTAGTTATCTTATATAGTTTGGGAACTATTCCTCTTGTTTCTCGCCTCAATTCAATGAATTTATTCTTATTAATTTCTGCCGTATATGAATTTCTTGCTCTATCAATAAGATTATGTGCTTCATCTACTAATATAATGCTCTTTTCTCCTTCTTCATCAATGACTCTTCTTAAATATACACGAGGATCAAATATATAATTGTAATCACAAATTATAACATCACACCATTCAATCAAATCTAAAGAAAGTTCAAAAGGACATATCTTATATTTTTTTGCATAAAAATGAAGTTCTTCTATTGTTATTGATTTTTCTTTTTGTAAAATTTCTAATATAGCATTATTCACCTTATCATAATAATTTTTTGCATACTCACAATCATCACCATTGCATAGAACTTCACTATTTAAACATGATTTTTCTTTGGCTACAATTGAAATGGAAGTAATACTCAATCCTTGTTGCCTTAATTTCTGCAAACTTTCTTCTGCTACTCTTTTATTAACATTTTTTGCAGTAAGATAAAATATTTTTTCTCCTAGTTCTTGTCCAATGGCTTTTATACTTGGAAATATTGTTGATATAGTTTTCCCAATTCCAGTTGGTGCTTGAATAAATATATTTTTACCATCTCTAATAGTTCCATAACATGCTCTAGCAAGTTCTAATTGGCCTGGTCTATACTTATCAAAGGGGAATTGAAGTTCTTTAATGGTAGTATTTCTATTTTCTCTATTTTCACTTTTAATTACAGCATATTTTTTAAATTTATCTGCTAACCCCAATACAAATTCTTCTAAATCATAATAAGTATATTCTTTTAAAAATGTTTTTACATCATCAGTTTCTAAATTATAATAGCTTAATTGAACATTTATTCGTTTTAACTTTTTATCTTTTGCTACTATGTATGCATAAATTTTCCCTTGTGCCCAGTGCATAATATTATAATCTTCTTCAATATCCAATAATGGTTTATATGTAGATTTAATTTCTTCAATTATGACATCAGTTCCTTGATATATAATACCATCACATCTACCATCTATATTCAAAATTACTTCTTCCATATTAATCTCTGTTTTTAAGTAAACTTCTTTTTCATAGTTATTATAAAATTCTTCATTACTCTGTTGTAATTTTTGATGAGCCTTAATACCTTCCAATGCTCTAGCATTAGTTGTAAGCCTACTATCAATACTACCTGATTTCAAAGTTGCTTCTACAAAATTTCTTACAGATATATTTATCTTCATAATTATCACACCTATTTATCAAGACTAAAAAAATAGGAGAATTGCTCTCCTATTATTCATCATATTCATTTACTATCTTTTGTACTAATTTTTTAATAGCACTTGCTTGTGCTATTAGCGAAATAACCAAAATAAAAACTCTTATTCTTTTTTCATCTTTCTCATTTAAATCAAATGTTTTCATTATTTTATCTAATTTCCCATCATTTTCAATTGGATTTCCTAAAAATGAATTATAACTTTCTTGTTGGATTTCCACAAATATCTTATAAGCTGTTTCCCATGATATTATGTCATCACTTCTATCATTTATTTCATTAAACGCAAGTCTAAAAACCTTTTTAATTTCATCTGTAGTAAGTACAGGTCTCATATATCCTAACAGAACTAATTGGACTAAGTGTAATTTTGTATATCCTCTTTTTTTACCATCTTCCGGTTTGGTAATTACTTCACTTTTAATATAATTCTGCACTATATTATTTGTATATTTATCTCCAGTGAATTTATCATTCAAGAAATCTATAACTTGTGATAAGAACAAATCATATTGTGGTAAATCACCATATGGAATCAAACTATTTTTAGAAATTTCTTCAGCTAAATCTTTTATATATTCTGAATCTATCTTCTTTTCCATATATATCCCACCTTTGTTTTTTATTGTACCTCTATATTATATAGTATATAAAAACTTATTACAAGTTAATTTACTCTCCCTTATTATAATCTACCACATAAAAACATTGATAAAACCATTTATTTATAGTATATTAGTATATAGCTCGATTTTTTTCGACAATTGTCGTCTTTTAGTAATTTACTGTAAAATTTATTTTATTTTTGCTTTTTTCTCTTGATTTTTTAGCAAATCTATATTATATTTTTTACTGGATAAGGATTTTTTATACATTGAAATTCAAAATTTACCTATTCAAAAGACATTTTTTTTAAATGTAAAGTATTGACAGTCTTAAAAAATGGTAGTATATTCTATTTATAGGTAGTTTATAGAGAATTTTGTAAAGTCAAAAAATATTGTTGACATTTTAGGTTGACTTTATATTACATATTTAGTAACATGAGATAGTAAAATGTCGAACGATGCAAATACAAGGAGGAAACTTTTATGAAATCAACAGGTGTAGTAAGAAGAGTAGACGAATTAGGAAGAATAGTTATTCCAATAGAATTAAGAAGAACTTTAGACATCGCTGAAAAGGATGCTTTAGAAATATACGTAGATGGTGAACAAATCATATTAAAGAAATATGAACCAGCTTGCATCTTCTGTGGAGATGCTAGAGATGTTATTAACTACAAAGGTAAGAACATCTGCAAAAACTGTTTAGAAGAAATGAAGAACGGTAGATAATATATTAGAGATTGGTACCCCCAATACCATCTTAAATAAGAAGTCATAACATTGAAAAATGTTATGACTTCTTATTTTTAGTATTAAATATTAGTTGCTATTTTATACACATCATTTTTTTGTAATCCTCTATCTTTTGCAACTTTTTTTATCGCTTCTTTCTTAAGCATTCCTTCCCCTATTAGCATTCGTAAATGATCTTCAACACTTATATCCTGCCATTTCTGTCTATTTTCTTCATCAATTTGCTCTTGTTGTTTACCTTCTACAACCAACACAAATTCACCCTTTATTTTTTTATCAGAAAAAAATTGTAAAACTTCTTCTATTGTCCCACGCTTTATTTCCTCATGTAACTTCGTAAGTTCTCTACATGCTGCAATATTTCTATTACCTAAATTTTCTTTAAGAGTAGTTAAAGTACTCAATAGTCTATGAGGCGATTCATAAAATATCAATGTCTCTTTTGCATCTTTAACTTCTTCAAAAAGTTTTTTTCTTTCCTTAGTTTCTCTAGGAATAAATCCCCTGAACAAAAACTTAGTCGTATCCAATCCTGAATAAACAACTGCAGTGGTTATTGCTGTTGCTCCAGGTAATACATGAAATTCTATATTCTGTTCGATACATTTTGAAACTATAACAGCACCTGGATCTGATATTCCTGGAGTACCTGCATCTGTTACAATAGCTATGTTTTTACCTTCCTTTGCAAGTTCTAAAATTTCTTGACTTTTTCCTTGTTCATTATGCTGATGATAACTTATTAAACTTTTTTTTATATCAAAGTGATTCAATAATTTAAGAGTTTGCCTAGTATCTTCAGCTGCTATCACATCAACTGATTTTAATACATCAAGTCCTCTTAAAGTCATATCTTGTAAATTTCCTATTGGTGTTGGAACTAAGTATACTTTTCCTTCATTCATAATCATTTATTCCTCCCATATATTTCGTTTATTTCATCACTATATTTACCATTGTCATCATAAACATATAATGGTGGTTCCCATTTTAAGAATTGACCTCCATCTCTTTGACCTTCAATTAATACTATATTAGGAGCCTTTTTAGAATTAGGATGTACCATCCTTATTCTTTTGGGTTCAATTCTACATTTTCTCATCAGCGTAATTATGTCTGCTAAACGCTCAGGTCTATGAACCATAAACATCTTACCATTATCTTTTAAAAGCACTCTAGAAGCCGCTATAACGTCTTCTAAAGAGCATAATATTTCATGCCTAGCTATTGCTAATGAATCTGAAGGATTTATAATGCCTGAATTACTTAATTTATATGGTGGATTTACTGTCAGTGCATCAAATCTGCCTAATGTTTTTAAAAATTCTATATCCTTTAAATCTTTATTATAAAACTTTACTTTGTTCTCAAGCATATTAAGCTTGCTACTTCTTGAAGCCATTTCTGACATCTCTTCTTGAATTTCAATACCACAAACCTCTTGTGGTGAATATTTTCCCATTAATAGAAATGGTATAACACCTGTTCCTGTGCATAAATCTATAACTCTAAATCTTTTTTTTATATTTGCAAAATCAGAAAGTAAAACAGCATCTACTCCAAATTTAAACCCATATGACTTTTGAATTAACTTTAAGCCATTTAATTGCAAATCATCAACTAACTCATCCTCATATATCTTAACATTTTCCATAATATTACCTCACTAATAATGATACATAGTAATTATACAGTAATACTTAAGTCCTAACAAATTTTTTAGTCATACAGCAGTGTTCTTAATACTTAAATATTCCTTTCTACACGTTAAAAAAGACTTCTGTAATATTACAGAAGTCTTTTTTATGTAAATTTATTAACCTACTATTCTTCTTGCAGCATAGAATTTATATACACTACTAACTTTTACAACATCCCCAGTTTGAGGCGCATGTATCATATTTCCATTACCAACATAAATACCAACGTGTCCTGCATGTGGGAATACAAGATCTCCTGGTCTTAATTCAGATTGTGATACAGGTCTACCAACATTTAATTGAGTATATGTAGTTCTTGTTATATCAATTCCTAATACTTGTCTATATACATATGATGTAAAACCAGAACAGTCAAATGAATCTGGACCTGTTGCTCCATATACATAAGGTCTTCCTAAAAACTTCATTGCATAAGAAACAATTCCTGATGCATCTCCTGATACTGTTACATTAGAATTTGATGTATTATTATTATTTGTAGCTGGTGCTCTATTTAATTGAGCTTGTCTTTCAGCTTCTCTTTCTTTATCAGCTACAATAGTTTTTGCTTTCTCTATAGCAGCATTCATTTCTTCAATAACTGTTGGACTCTTAATTTGGTTGTCTCTTAAACTTCTTAATGTAGAAATAGCAATCTTTAATTCATCTATTGATTTTGATGAATCTTTACAAGTTGAAATATATCCAGATACTAAGTTTCTTTCAGCCTCTGATAAATATAGTCTATCAAATTCTGCTTGTTCTGCTTTTGCTTCAATAACAATTTGTTGTTGTTCAGCTTTCTTAGTTTCTAATTCAGATTTTTTTGTTTCAATTTCTTCATTTAAAGCTATTATTTCATTCGCTTTAGTTTCTAAAGATGAAACCTTTCCATCAAGTTCAGCTTTTATTTCTGTTAATTCAGTTACAACCTTTTTATCTAACTTTAATATTCTAGTTGCAGAATCCACCTTACTTATTAAGTCACTAAAACTGTCAGCTGAAAATAATACTGAAAGATAGCTAGCTTGTCCACCTGATTTATAAACTTCTCTTAATCTTTCACCTAATACTTCTTCTTTTACTGCTAAATCTTGTTTAGCTTGTTCTATTTCTTTAGATGTCTTTTCTATATCATTATTAATATTCTCTATTTGCTTATTATTATCATTAATTGTTTGAACTAATGGACTAATTTGCGCATCTAGATTTTGTACTTCTTCATTTAACGAATTTACTTTAGCTTGCAATTGTTCATATTGAGTTCTTACTTCTTGCACCTGCTCTGTTCCTGGTGTTGCTTTTACAATTTGGGTCGTTGACGACATAGTTGAAATAACTATTAATCCTGCCATCATAGCAGATAATATTTTCTTCTTCATGGATAATGGTCTATTTTGACCATCCCCCCTTCCTTTTTTACTTATAAAATCACTAAATTGATTATACCACTTTAATTGACAATACTCAAATTAGATTCTATTTAATAAAATCAATATATTTATAATTATTTTGTATTATCAATGTTATATTCAATTATTCTAAAATATACTCCAATATACTTTCATATATCCTAATATATAAATAGTTTGACAAAGATATTCTATACTATTATAATAATTATGTGTTACGGGGTGTGGCGCAGATGGTAGCGCGCATGGTTTGGGACCATGAGGTCGCAGGTTCGAGACCTGTCACCCCGACCAATTACTTAGGTAGACATTTGTCTACCTATTTTTTATTTTCATTATAAGATAGTTTAATTTGAATAGAGGTGAGACATGTTAAATAATATTAAAGCAGCAATTTTTGATTTAGATGGTACACTAGTAGATTCAATGTGGATATGGGATAAAATAGATACTGATTTTTTAAATTCCTATGGTTATGATGTTCCTCTAAATTTAAAGGATGAAATAAATCACTTAAGTTTTGAAGGAACTGCCCATTACTTTAAAGATAGATTCAAAATAAAAGATTCCATCGAACATATCCTTAACACATGGAACACTATGGCTTATGATCATTATTCAAATGATGTAAAATTAAAAGATGGTGTTTTGGAATTCCTTAAATATTTAAAATCATTGAATATAAAGATAGCTTTAGCAACAAGTAATAATACACTACTCCTTGAAGCAGTGCTTAAATCTAATAATATTTATGATTATTTTGATTGTATTACAACTACTGCTGAAGTTAAACATGGAAAAAACCATCCTGACGTTTATCTATTAACTGCAAATAAGTTAGATATATTAGCTGAAGAGTGTATTGTCTTTGAAGATATTTTAGAAGCAGTACAAGGAGCTAAGCTTGCAAATATGAAAGTTGTTGCTGTGGCTGATGGTGCTGCAGAATATCAAAAAAATGATCTTATTTCTATAGCTGATAAATATATAGTAAGTTTTAAAGAACTAATAAAATAATTAAAAAAGAAACTCTTGCTACAAACAAGAGTTTCTTTTTTTAAACAACACTATTTTCTATCAACACCATATTTCTTTTCTAATTCTGAAACACAATCAATATACTTTTTTTGTTGAGCTTGTTGCATTAATTGTCCTATAACCATATCTTTAACTTCTTCAAAGCCCTTTTCTTCTGCATCATTTTTAGCACTAACTAATATTAAATGATATCCAAATTGAGTCTTTACAGGTTCAGTAACCTTTCCAATTTCGGCAGAAAATGCTGCTTCTTCGAATTCAGGTACCATCATACCTTTGCTAAATGGTCCTAATTCTCCACCTTGTTCCTTAGATGGACAAGTTGAATATTTTTTTGCAGCTTCCTCAAATGTTAATTGACCTTCTTCAATTTCATTCTTTATTTTCTTAGCATCTTCTTCTTTTTCAACTAGTATATGTTTAGCTGTTACTGTAGCTGGTTTTGCAAACTTATCCTTGTTATCATCGTAAAATTTCTTTGCATCTTCATCTGTAACTGTTACTTCTGATAAAACCTTATTTATTGTCATTTGAGCTAATAATTCTTTAGCTATATTTTCTACTGATAGCTTATATTCATTAGTTTGATCTAATTCTATTTCTTTACCAAACTTATTAAATAATTCAAATGCTATTGTTTGTTCTACTAATTGTTTTTTTCCTTGTTCGCTGTTAAAGTATGCCCTTTGTTCTTCAGGGTATCTCATTATTATTGATTGTATATCCTTTTCAGTAATTTGTTTTCCTGCAGCAACTGCAATTACCTTGTTTTCCATTATATGTCTCCTTTACTTCGTAATATAAGTATATTCTAACAGTATATTTTACTTATAACAATTAATTTTCCACATATTCAATATGTTTTTCACAATTTATCCACAATAATTACATTTTTTCAGATTATTTTGTGGATAAAAACATAATTAGGTAACATTACTCATTTAATCTTTTTTGTAATTAAACAAATAATGCTACCTATAATACCTAAAGAGTCAAAAAAAGATATTTTAAAATGTATAACATTTTAAAATATCTTAACCTGGTGGCTCGACCAGGAATCGAACCAGGGACACGAGGATTTTCAGTCCTCTGCTCTACCGACTGAGCTATCGAGCCATATAAAAATACCTGGCAACGTCCTACTCTTCCACACAGTCGCCCGTGCAGTACCATCGGCGCTGTAGAGCTTAACTTTCCTGTTCGGAATGGAAAGGAGTGTTTCCTCTACGCCATCATCACCAGATCTTTGAGATTGTTATCTCAAAATTGCACATAGTATATATTTTATATCCTTTATTTCTTGGTCAAGCCCTCGACCTATTAGTATTAGTCAGCTGAACATGTTACCATGCTTACACCTCTAACCTATCAACCTTGTAGTCTTCAAGGGGTCTTACTAGCTTATGCTATGGGAAATCTCATCTTGA
>JAQXTC010000028.1 GCA_029219285.1 Clostridiaceae bacterium | reverse complement strand
CAGCAGGAGACTGCGTTGGAAAACCATATCAATATATAAAAGCAGCAGGAGAAGGGAATATTGCTGCGTTGAGTGCTGTTAAATATTTAGACCAATGATTAAGAGTTAAAAATTAAGAATTAAGAATGAAGGAGGAAACTCTTGCAGAGTTTCTGAGAATATATGCAAAAATTCTACAGGGATTTTTGATTGGCGGCGGTGCAGAAGCATCGCTTTTATTTTGCTTTTCTGAGCGCAGTCGAAGAAAAGCTTCCATAACTCTGAATTATTCATTCTTAATTCTTAATCATTTTTAACTAAAGTTGAGTTTGATTTTAAAAAATTGACATGTAAATAGTTTTATATTAATATGTTAATATTATTTTATTGGTTTGTCGGTAAATGACGAAAAAGATGCTTGTTTTTTTGAGGTGGATTCATGAAAAAAATTTTAAATATTGAAACAATTAAAAGAGCATTGTCGGCAAGTACAGCTATTTTTATTGCTAATATTTTAAGTATAAATTATGGAGTGACAGCTGGAATTATTGCTGTGCTTGGGATACAGGATACTAAGAAGGAAACTTTTAGGGTTGCTGGTAGAAGAATAATTGCAGCAGTAACTTCTATATTAATATCCTATGGGCTGTTTTTAGTTTTTGGGAGCAGTCCGTTAATTTTTGGCTTATTTCTTTTAATATATATACCCTTAACTAAATTATTAAAGATAGAAGACGGAATGGTTGTAGGTGCAGTACTTTCAACTCATTTGTTATCAAGTACGAATCTTAGTTTAATGTGGATAGAAAATGAAATTAAATTAACATTTGTAGGTGTTATTGTATCTATAATTTATAATCTATATATGCCATCTCTTGATAATGAATATGAAAAGAGAAAAGAGTTAATAGAAAAGAATTTTGGAATTTTACTTAGCAACATGGCACAAAGTTTAATGACAAAATCTGTTTGTATATATGATGAAAAAATACTAAATGAAGTGTCTATGCACATAAAGGAAAATACGGACATATCATATAAGATAAAAGATAATTTCCTTTTTAAAAAAGAGGAAGCAGCTGTAAAATACATGGATATGAGAAGTTCACAACTTGAAACCATAAAGAGAATGAGAAAGCATTTTGCAAGATTTTATATGACATACAATCAAACTAAGATATTATCTGATTTTACCAATAAGGTTGCAAATAATATATATGAAGATAATGATTGTAGAGAATTATTAGAGAATCTAAATATGCTTAGAGATGATTATAAGAGAATGGAACTTCCAACATCGAGAGAAGAATTTGAAAATAGAGCATTATTGTTTCAATTTTTAAATGATTTAGAGGATTTTTTGTTAATTAAAAGAGAGTTCAAAATGAATATGAACTGACATCTAAGACACAATTATATTGCATTACTTTAAATATTTTGAAAATTTAAAAAAGTGTGTTATAATGGATTAAAGTTTACGTATTTTATTATTTTCTTGACAAAATATCAAGGATAAGTATAATAAAATAATATTCTAAAAAGGAGGTATTACTTATGGCAGTAAGAGATTACAGAGAAATGTACGTAATGACTATTCTTACTTTAGTAAGAAAAAATGGACAAGAATCAAAGTTTAATAGATCTTATTTATCAAAGCTATCATTTGATGAACTTAAAAATTTAGCTGAAAGTCTACAAGGATAGTTTTAGAAAGGGAAGGAAAATGGATTCCTACAATAAAGATTAAAAAGAGTGGCGTTTACTTAAAACAGCTGCTCTCTTTTTTTATGCAAAAAAAGATATTTTTAAATTTAATATTAGCATGTTATAATGATTCTTATATTAACATTAAGCGTTGGGGGAAAATATGAATTTATTAATTATAGTGGTAATAGTAGTTTTTGTATTAACCTTTTTTGCAGCCATAAATTATGGAGCAGAATATACTTTTAAGGCAGCGTTTTTAGGAAAGAGGAAAACTAAAGAAGATTGCTATAAAAGAATTGATAGTTTTGGAGCATTAGATGAGAAACTATATGATAGTTATAATTTTGAAGATGTTGAAACTAAATCTAAAGAAGGATTTCTATTAAAAGGTCATCTTCTTGAAAATTATAATGACAGTAATAATTATATTATTCTTGTTCATGGATATACTGCAGATTATTATATGCATTTACCTTTTGTAGAATTATTTAAAAATGAAGGCTTCAACATACTAATGGTGGAACAAAGAGCTCATGGAAGTAGTGGCGGAGATTATGCTTCTTATGGTTTTTTTGAAAGAGATGATCTTGATAGATGGGTTGATTTTCTAGAAGCAAGAAAAGGAGAAAAGCTTTTTATTGGACTTCATGGTCAATCTATGGGAGCTGCATCAGTTATGATGTGTGGAGCAAGAAATAAAAAAGTAGAGTTTGTAATTGAGGATTGCGGTTATTCTTCAGCCAAGGCAGAAGTAATGAATAATATAAGGAAAGTGAAATATGTACCACCATTTTCTGTGTATACTTTAGCAAATTATAAGACTAGAAAGAGATGTGGATTTGGTTTAGAGGAAGCATCACCAATAGATGAAATAATGAAAAGCAAAGTACCAATTCTTTTTATTCATGGTGATGCAGATAAGAAAGTGCCTCATGAAATGTGTTTAGAGATGTATAATAAGAGAAAAAATAAAGAAGATGAAATTCTTATTGTACACAATGCAGTACATTTGAATGCTTATGAGGTTGATAAAGAGAAATATACTAAGGCAGTTCATAATTTTATCGAAAAGTGCAGAGGTTAAATATAAGTTAATAAAAATATTGTTACAAGAAACTATTTATGGAATGATAAATAGTTTCTTTTTTTAATTAAAAGTAACAAAGTTTATTATATGTTCATGGATAAGTAAATTAAGAGAAAGAATTTTTTGGGGAAAAATAATGTTCAAAAATTTAAAAAATAGTAATATTCATTACATGTCCACAATACACTATTATCATAGATGACAATTTATATTGAAAAACTTAATGAATTGGAGGTGAAAGAAACTATATGAAGAAAAAAAAGTTATTAATTGTTATGGCTTTAGTGGCAGTAATTTTTTGTTTTTCAGTTGGTATTACATATGCTAGCTTTTCAAGCAAGGATTCTGTAGATAACTTATTTATGACTGGGAAAGTAGCTCATGTGATAGAAGAAGAATTTGATCCAGGAGGCTATAAGAAAGAAGAAGATATTCCAAAGATTGTTAAATTACGAAATGACAGTAATGTAGCTACATTTATGAGAATCTCTATAGTACCTATGTGGGTTACTGTGGATGATTCAGGAAAGGAAATACCTTGGGCAGGAGATACCAGTAATGTGATAATAAATTACAATACTGATTTTATTGGAGAAATGAATTCATATAGTAAAGATAACTATTCAGAGTGGTATAACCATAATGCTCATAAGTGGGTAGAAGACAAAACTTTAAATGGAAACATACATTATTTTTATTATACTAAAATATTGATGAATGAATCATCAACATCTCAAATAATTGATTCTGTAAATTATAAAATTCCTGAAAGTCAGGAAGACAGATATGAGGGGAAAAAGTTAAAAATAAAAGTTAAATCAGAAATAGTTTTGGCTAATAAAGATGCCATAGATTGTGCATGGAGTGACCTGAAAGATGAGAAAATTAAGGAAATGCTTTTAAATTTACCTAAAGGTGAATAAGCTATTTGGATAAGAGGAAAGGGACAAATATGAACATAAAGAGGTTTCTTAAGATTATTTCAAATATAATTGTATACATTCTAATTATTGTTTTGCTTTTCTTTAGTGCTACAGTTGTCATTGCAAATGTGAAAGGTAAACAGCCAGAAATACTTGGGTATAAATTCTATACGGTACTTTCAGGAAGTATGGAACCTACAATTGAAACTGGTGACTTAATAATAGTAGAAGAGGTATCACCAGATGACATAAATGTTGGTGATATTATCAGCTTTAAAAGTGCTAATACCGATAATATAGTAACTCATAGAGTTTTTGCTGTAGTAAATGAAGATGAAGTTAAATTCAAAACAAAGGGTGATGCCAATAATGTGGAGGATAATTCTCTTGTAGATGCTAAAGACTTACAGGGAAGGTATGTAAGAAAACTTCATAGTTTTGGGTACGTGGTTAATTATATTGAGCATAATATTATAAGGATATTTATTACTTTAATTATTGTAATAATTGCTTGTGTAGTTATTACTAAAGTAATAAAAGAACTTATTAAAAATAAAAAAAACAATTAATCTATGAAATTTAATGGAGGGTGAATTTATGAAAAGAAAAAAATTAGTTGCTTTAGTTGTTAGTGGGTTACTAGCTGTTGGTGTTGCTGGGGGAACACTTGCTTGGTTTACATCGAGTGATGCTGTAGATAACTTATTTAAGACAGGTGGGTTAAATGATGGAGAAAGTTCAGCTATTGATATATACGAAAAATTCGAACAAAATCAAAAAATAGTTCCAGGAGATCTTTTAGATAAAATTGTACAAGTAAAGAATACTTGTGATTATCCACAACTTATAAGAGTAAAACTTACTCCTATTAATAATGCTACCCAACAAGAAATAACAGGAGATGATCTTAAAGAATTTAATAAGCAAATTACATTGAAATTCTTTGATGGTGCTATTAAAGATGCAACAGGTGTTACAGATTATAGTACTTTACAAGACGGTTGGATAAAGGATGGAGACTATTATTATTATATGGGTAACGTAACTGAAGGTAAATTTACAAGTGGACTATTACAAGGTATCCAATTTAATGATATAGGTGATGCTAATAATTCTTATAGAAATAAGGACTTTGATATTAAGGTAGAGGCAGAAGGTGTTCAAGCTTCTCATGAAGCCTTTAAGGATACATTTAATGTTGCTGATACTGATTCTCAACTATACAAGATATTGAAGAGTTTCCAAGATGGACCAAAGAATGGTGTGGATCAAATAGAAGGAACTGTAGCTACTAAATAGCATTTAATTACTACTTACTTTGATTAATAAAATGATAGTGTAAACTTTCGTATGAAAAAATAAACTATTATTTATTGATGTTTAAATTACAAAATTCAAGTTAAATATTAGCTTGTATTTTTAAATTTAGGCACAACAAAAAGACCTTCGATTGCGGAGGCAAAAAAAATAAA
>JAQXTC010000027.1 GCA_029219285.1 Clostridiaceae bacterium | reverse complement strand
GTAGATTTAGAACATACCTATATTGATGGTACAAAAATCGAAGCGAATGCTAATAGATATACTTGGGTATGGAAGCGTTCTTGCATTAAAAATAGAGATAAGGTTTTTGATAAGATTTCTATTTTAATAGATGAAATGAATTTTGAAGTACTTAATTTATTAGGTGTAAAGCTCGAAAAAAGAGATGAATATGCCATAGATTATGTACAAGAAATGCTTTTTAATTATAAGAAGGTTACAGGACTAGACACAAATTCTTTTGTGTCCGGAAAAGGACATAGAAAAAGTATTTATCAAAGACAATATCAGAAAATGCAAGAATATATGGAGCGTTTAAAATGCTACGCAAAACGCATAGAAATATGTGGTGATTCAAGAAACAGTTATTCAAAAACAGATAATGATGCCACATTTATGAGAGTTAAACGTGATTATATGGGGAATGACCAGCTATTACCAGCCTATAATGTTCAAGTAGCTATATGTGATGAATACATAGCAGTAATAGACGCTAAGAAATACGCTTCAGATATGGAATGTTTTGTTCCATTGATGGAAAAGTTCAACTATACATATGGGCATTATCCTAAATATCCGATCGCCGATGCCGGTTACGGTTCATATAATAACTATATTTACTGCGAAGAACATGGTATGGAGAAGTTTATGAAATTTACTATGTTTGAAAAGGAAATTAAAGATAAGAAATATCGTGATAATCCTTATAGATCAGTGAATTTTTCAAGAGATGAAAATGATAATCTTATTTGCCCTAATGGTAAGAAATTCATATTTAAATATGAGAAGAAAGTCAGAAAAAACAAATATGGAAGAACAGAAGAAATTTATGAATGTGAGGATTGTGAAGGATGCCCTTACCGAAGCGAATGCTGTAAAAGAACTACTAAAAATAGAACTATAAGTTTAAATAAAGAATTAACTTCAATACATGAGGAAGTTATAAGTAATCTACAATCTATACAAGGTGCATTGCTTTGCATGAATAGGAGTATCCAAGCTGAAGGGACATTCGGAATAATAAAATGGGATAGATCTTATAAAAGATTGTTTAGACGAGGACTCGATAATGTAATTCTTGAACTCACATTGATTTCTTGTGGTTATAATCTTTATAAATACCATAATAAACTAAATCGCGGAAAGCTTGTTGGATAAAATTTTTTGTTTACAATGAGGCGTTTATTAAGTGAACCCTTTTTTAAAAAAATTTAAATTTGAAAATATACCAATGTATATAAGAACAACCATATCAGGTTTTTACTGATATGGTTGTTTGATTTTAAGGACTTTTTTTACAGCCCCTTTTTGTTTATATTAATAACATAAATAAAAAAAATATATTGACAAAAGATATATAAGAATTATAATTTAACTAAAATACACCCCCAGGGGGTGGGGAGGGATAAATATGAATGATGAAAGAAAAAAAGCATTACAATCATTGAAAACGGCTAAGGGCCAAATAGAAGGTATCATAAAGATGATTGAAGATGATAGATACTGTGTAGATGTTTCTAACCAAATAATGGCTGCACAGTCATTACTAAAAAAGGCAAATTTAATTATTTTAAAGAATCATATGCATCATTGTGTAAAAGAAGCTTGTGATAATGGAGATGCTGATGTCAAAATAGAAGAAATTATTAGTATCTTAGAAAAAGTTATGTCTAAGTAGATTGGAGGTTATATGATTAAAAAAACATATATAGTTGAAGGAATGACATGTTCGGCCTGTGCTAATAGAGTTGAAAGAGTAGCAAAAAAAATAGATGGAATAGAAAATGCTAATGTTAATTTTGCTACAGAAAAGCTTACTGTTGAGATAGAAGAGCAAAAGGTAAGTTACGAAGAGATTAAATCTGTAGTAGAAAAGGCTGGATATAAATTAGTAGAAGAATCAAAGGTTAGAGTAAAAGAAAAGGGAAATACAGAAGTCGATAAATTATTAAGGAGATTTATAGTATCATCAATTTTTACTATACCTCTTTTAATAATAAGTATGGGACATATGGTTAAAATGCCATTACCTAATATTATAGATCCGCATGCAAATCCCTTTAACTTTGCATTAATACAACTTATTTTAACACTTGTGGTTATGTTCACTGGTATTAAGTTTTATAGGGTTGGAATTAAGAATTTGTTTAAATTAAGTCCTAATATGGATTCGCTAATAGCAGTTGGTACTTTATCGGCTTTTACATATGGAATATTTGCCATAATAAAAATAATTCAAGGTCAATCAGAATATGCAATGCATTTGTATTTCGAATCAGCTGCTGTAATTTTAACATTAATAACTTTAGGAAAATATTTAGAGGCTGTATCTAAAGGTAAAACTTCAGAAGCTATAAAAGCTTTAATGGGGTTAGCACCTAAAATAGCTACTATAGAGAGAAAAGGAAGAGAAATTCAAGTTAAGGTTGAAAATGTTAACGTGGGTGATATTGTTTTAGTAAAACCAGGTGAAAAGTTACCTGTAGATGGTGAAGTAATAGAAGGAAATAGTTCTATTGATGAATCAATGCTTACAGGGGAAAGCATACCAGTAGAAAAAAATGTAGGAAGTAAGGTTATTGGTGCTAGTATCAATAAAAATGGATTTATTAAATACAGAGCAACTAAGGTAGGTAAAGATACAGTACTTGCTCAAATAATTAAATTAGTAGAAGATGCACAAGGTAAAAAAGCTCCTATAGCAAAGCTTGCAGACATAATAGCTTCATATTTTGTACCAATAGTAATTACACTTGCAATACTTTCTGCTAGTGCTTGGTTAATTTATGGGGAGTCATTTACTTTTTCATTAACAATATTTATTTCTGTACTTGTAATTGCATGTCCTTGTGCCTTGGGATTAGCAACACCAACAGCTATAATGGTTGGTACTGGAAAAGGTGCAGAAAATGGGATTTTGATAAAAGGTGGAGAAGCATTAGAAACTACTTATAAAATTGATACAATAGTTTTTGATAAAACAGGAACAATAACTGAAGGAAAACCAGTAGTAACAGAAATTATTACACAAAATAATAAAGAAGAATATATTTTAATGTTAGCTGCAAGTGCAGAATTAGCATCAGAACATCCTTTAGGAGAAGCTATTGTAAATAAGGCAAAAGAACAAAATATTAATTTGAAAAAAATTGATAAATTTGATGCTGTACCTGGGTGTGGAATACAAGTTTTAATTGAGGGAAAACATATTCTATTAGGTAATAAAAAGTTAATAAATGATAAAAAAATAGATATAACTACATTTGAAAAAAAAGCTGAAATGTTAGCGTCAGAAGGAAAAACACCTATGTTTATTGCTATTGATGGAAATTTAGAAGGTATTATTGCAGTTGCAGATGTTGTGAAAGAAAATAGCAAGGCTACAATAGAAGAACTTCATAAGATGGGAATAAAGGTCTTTATGATTACAGGTGATAATGAAAAGACAGCAAAAGCTATAGCTAATCAAGTTGGAATAGGAAATGTTTTAGCAGAAGTATTACCAGAAGATAAAGCAAATAAAATTGAACAGCTCCAAAAAGAGGGGTATAAAGTGGCTATGGTAGGAGATGGAATAAACGATGCACCAGCTCTTGTTAAAGCTGATATTGGAATAGCAATAGGGTCAGGAACAGATGTAGCTATCGAATCAGCTGACATTGTTCTTATGAGAAGTGATATAAAGGATGTAATAACTGCAATTAAATTAAGCAAAGCAACAATTAAAAATATAAAAGAAAATCTTGCGTGGGCATTTGGATATAATATTTTAGGAATTCCAGTGGCAATGGGAATATTACATATTTTTGGAGGACCATTATTAAATCCTATGATAGCAGCCGGAGCAATGAGTTTAAGTTCTGTATCAGTGTTATTAAATGCTTTAAGATTAAAGAAGTTTAAAGTTTAATATAATTATATATTAGGAGGAATTGTATTATGAAAAAGAAAATAATAATTGAAGGGATGAATTGTGAACATTGTGTTGCACATGTAAAAGAGGCATTAGAAGGAATACAGGGTGTTGAAAATGTTGAGGTAAGTTTAGCAGATGATTGCGCTAATGTAGAAACTGAAGTTAGCAATGATATTTTAAAAAGTGCAATCGAAGAAGAAGGATATGATGTGATACAAATACAATAATAAGTAAAGAAGTTACTGTTATTCAGTAACTTCTTTACTTATTTTTAGAAAGTGATGAAAGTAATTTTTCTTTAAATATAAGTGTTAAAAATAAAATTATAGTAAAGAAAATAGATAAGATAATGACTTTAACATATTGCCTATTAGCTATGTTAGCACCAAAATATGTTGACAAAAATAATGCAGGTAATCTTCCAATCATAGAAAAGGTAATAAAATTTTTAAAATCAATATCTGTTAAGGCATATAACATAACCAATGAATCTTTAGGAATACCAGGTATTAAGTAAAGTATAAATATAATAATGCGTTTATCTTTAGTATTTATTATTTTTTCAAATTTAGTATGGAAGTCTTTTGAAACAAATTTTCTCACAAAATGTCTTCCGTATTTATGACATACCATAAACAATAAAGATGATCCTAAACCAATGCCTAAAAAAGAAATTAATGTACCTACATATGTTCCAAAAACATATCCTCCTGCAGCTTGAATTAATTCGCCTGGAATAACAAAAATAATTACTTGAGATACTTGCAATAAAAAATAAACAAACCAGGATAAGTACCCAAAAGAATTAAGAAAGTTATTTAGTTTTTCTACATTTGTGAAAATGCTATAAAAATTCTTGATATTATTAAAGTTAATATAGATTAATGAAGATATGATTATAATAAAAACTATTGTTAGTATTATTGTTAATGATTTATGCTTCATATTGTCACTCCTAAAAGTATAAGTCTATATAAATATATTATTTATCATTATCGTAATTTAATATATTAATAAGTATTTTATGTTATTAAATTAAAAATATTAATAAAAAAAGCAGTTGATTTAATTACAATAATTTCTAAAAAATGTTGAAAAAACAAGAAAAATATGTAATAATATATCAAAAGGCACGTGATTATGTAATTTAATATATACTTAGCTTAAATGGAAGGAGTTACCGGGTATTAAGCATGGAGAATGTTAAAAAAGGGGATATTGAAAAAAAAATTATACTTTTAGAATTAGTAGCATTAGCTGTTATCATTTTTATTCATACTAAGATTCTGATTATTGAAAGTAGTAATATTATAGAATTCATATTATCTAAAATAATATTGTTGGCAGCAATTACCAGCTTTATTGTGATAGGTTTAAATATTATATCAATAAGTGCAAACAAAAAAATTCAAAACTTATCAAATGGAATAGTAATAATCACTTTATTGGGAGAAATTATATACCTATTAATGCAAGATGATTTCTATAACAGAATGTTAAATATAATAACAACCTTTTTAACAATAACTTTTTTTCTGGTTTTAAAAGAAAGTAGTGAGATAAAGAAAGCAGAATTAAAATCTATTAATTTATCTGAATTCAATAATTATGAAGATCTTAGTAGATATTTGAATTTGAATTATAAAGAAAAATGGAATGAAATATCAATAATTCTTCTTCGAGTAAATTATCTTGAAGACTATTATAGAAGAGATGTGATTAAACTTATAAATATAGTTGAAGAAATAATTATAGGGGAAGTTAGGAGAAGCGATAAGGTATTTAAATTACTAAATCAAGAATTTGTTATTATTTTAAATACTAGTGATAAAAGTGTAACTAATTTGGTAGCTGATAGAATAAAAAAACAAATAGAGAATGATTCAGATGTTAATATTAAATACAATATTAGTGTATCTATGTGCGTATGTGATAATTTTGATGGATGTAAGTCATATGCAGAGGTATTAAACTTAGCCCAAAAGAATATAAATGAGTCAGTGGAATGTGATAAAGATTATATAGAATGCTATTCTTCAATATTATCCAATATACAAGGAAATAGTAAGGATGATAACGGAAAGATAATAGCGTCAATAGAAACTTTAGTTGGAATAATAAATTCTAGAGATAAGGTAACGTATAATCATGTAAAAAGAGTAGTTTATTATGCCAAGATTATGGCAGAACATTTAAATCTAAGTGAAGAAGATAAAGTGAATCTTGTATATGGTGCATATATGCATGATATTGGTAAAATAAATGTTCCTAGGGACATCCTAAATAAGACGGACAACCTTACAGAAGATGAATGGAGGAAATTAGAGAAACATCCTTTGGATGGTGTAGAGATAATTAAAAATATTGACTTTTTGCATGATACTATTCCGTTAATTTTACAACATCATGAAAGGTATGATGGAACAGGTTATCCTTATGGAATAAAGGGTGAAAATATATCATATTTGGCTCGAATATTGTCTGTAATTGATAGTTTTGATGCAATGACTTCAGTTAGACCATATAATAAAAAGTTGAGTTTCCATGAAGGATATAAGGAACTTATAAGATGTAGTGGTACACAATTTGATAAAAAAATTGTTGAAGAATTTATACGATTAATGGAAACTAGAAAATAAAATATTTATTTAAATATTCTTGCAATTTAAAATTGTATATGATACCATAAAAGAGTAGGAATACAAAAAATTTTAATTAAAGATTACGTATAGATAATAATGTCTCCGATTTAGGAATCATTAATCGAACATGGTCTTTAGATTGGAGGAATTTTAATATGGATAAAACATTAACATGTGTAGACTGTGGTAAAGAATTCATCTTTACTGAAGGAGAACAAGCATTCTACAAAGAAAAAGGATTTGAAAACGAACCAAAGAGATGTCCTGAATGTAGAAAAGCTAGAAAAGCACAAAACAACAGAAGATAATTTTGTTGAAATTTAAGGGTTATAAGATTTTCTTATAACCCCTTTTGTTTATTTATTGCATTTTTTTACGGTATGCTTTTTGGTTTCTTTTTTACAGTTATCTTTCTTTTCGAAATAATCTTTGTCGTTATGGCATCTACCTTTTTTGATTGTTTTTTATGCTTAGCTTTATTCTTACAATCATCTTTCTTTGGGCCACAAATTTTAAACCATATTTCGAAAAATTCTTGGTTACATTTATCTTTCTTTGCATTAGTGCTTTTCTTATTTTTATCATTGCAGTTTTTCATTTTTATCATCCTCGATTTTTATTATAATATATATTATGTCAATTTACAGAAAAAGGTGAATATGAAAAATAATAATAATAATAATATGCAAAATATAAAAAGTATGTTATAATGTGTATTGATAATTAATGGGGTATAGCCAAGTGGTAAGGCATCAGATTCTGACTCTGAGTATCGGAGGTTCAAATCCTCTTACCCTAGCCATAGAGCGAGGTGTAAAAAGAATAATAAAAATTTACCCTCATTTTTACCCCTTATATTAATTTATAAGGGGTAATTTTATTTATTCATTGAATTATAAAGATTATCTAATTTAGAAACTGCATTTCTTTTAACTTCTTCCAGAACATGAGTATAAGTATCCATAGTAATTGATAAATTTGCATGGCCTAATAGTTTTTGAACAGTCTTTGGCTCTTCACCAAGTTCAAATAATCTAGTTGCATATGTATGTCTTAGATCATGGAACTTTCTATGCTTGATTTTCTTGTTTTCATTAGGTTCATTATTATTTATATTATCAATAATTTTGTTAAATCTCTTTCTTATGTTGGTACTATCAAAGTATCTCCCATAT
>JAQXTC010000026.1 GCA_029219285.1 Clostridiaceae bacterium | reverse complement strand
ATTTATTTTTTTTGCCTCCGCAATCGAAGGTCTTTTTGTTGTGCCTAAATTTAAAAATACAAGCTAATATTTAACTTGAATTTTGTAATTTAAACATCAATAAATAATAGTTTATTTTTTCATACGAAAGTTTACACTATCTTTTTAAAAATCGTAAATACATATTGTCTTAAGACATTACAGTATATTTTTGTTAATTTATAACTTTTTATCAATAATTGTCTGTAATAATTTTATTGGAAAGTACTAATCATTTTTAAGTCTTATTTCCCAAATTGTAATTATTTAATCAATTAGATTTTTCTCTGCTATTTTCTTTATCAAATTATCCACCAAAATCACTCTCATTGGTTTATATGAGGAAATAGTTTTCTATGATATAATATAATTTATATATAATTATTGTAAATTAAGAAAGAGGTATTTGCATGGAAAACGATAAAGAACATGAACTATTAAGATTTCAAATAAAGACTCTTCAACTAATGCTTTCAAGTGTAATAGATGAGGATAAGTACTCTTTTTATATGTTTATAATAGATCACAATATCCCTGAACATAAGGTAAAATTAATCCTTAATAGTTTAAGTGTGTTAAAAGATAGGATTTTAACAGGTAATGTATCACAAGATATAAAAACTTTTCATGGCGATACATTAAGTTCATTATTTATAGTTAATTCATTGATCAATAAAAAATGCAGGCTGAACATATCAACCTGCATTTTTTCTCACCTAATTCTTGCTTAATTAAATTATAAATTTATTTATGTTATCATTTAATTCATCAATAGATTCAATTATTTTATTAGAAACTGAACTTATTTCTTTACTTGTTTTAGTAAATTCATAGCCTGTAGCAGTAACTTCTTCTGTATTAGCTGAAAGTTCTTCTGATACAGCACTTGCATTACCTATTTGCTCAATTATAGTACCTTTCTTAACACCATTTTCCTTTGATAACTCAGAAATAACATTAATCTTTGGAGTTATTTCATTAAGTAAATCTGAAATATTATTGAATGATGATATTGTATCAATTATTTTTTGTCTTTGTAATTCCACTTGATAATTAACATCATCACTTAAATTACTCATAGTTTTACATTCCACTGATACGTTATTTATTATTGAACTAATATCTTTTACAGATAGCTTACTTTGTTCTGCAAGTTTTCTAACTTCTTCAGCTACAACATTGAATCCTTTGCCAGCTTCCCCTGCTCTAGCAGCTTCTATAGCTGCGTTTAAGGCAAGCATTTCTGTTTGTTCGGCTATTGATTCAATTGTTGATGTTATGTTTCCTATAGATGAAATTCTAGTATTCATTTTTACTATTTCATCATTAAATTCACTAAAACTCTTTTCAAATTTATCTACTACAATACTAAGCTCTTTAGTGTTTACATTACCATCTTCTATTCTATTCTCAATTCCTTCAGCTGCACTTACAAGCTCTTCAATATTCTCAATCATAACATTTATATTATCGCCAAACTTATTCATTTCATCACTAATATCTAACATGCTATTTGATTGATTTGTAGTTGCATCGGCTGCTTCTTCCATAGCCCTTGCTATATTATCAGAACCTTCATAAATATTTTTCGATGATTCATCTAAAATATTAGATTGTTCCGAAAGAATTGACATATTACCCTTAACTCTAGTAATCATAGTTACAATAGATTCTTGTGTTATTTTTAAAGCTTTAAAAATAGCACCTATTTCATCTTCTCTATCTAATTCTTTTGGATCTAATTCTTTGTTAAATGTACCATTAGATAATACTTCTATATGATCTTTTAAAATATTAAGTCTTTTACCTAAAGAATTACCTATTAATATAATTGCAATTACTAATAAGACCATTCCGATAATAGCTAATGATACAAATATTAATACAATATATTTAATTTCCTTTTCAACTGTGCTTGCTTCCACTTCTAATGCCATAGACCACCCTTCAGTTTGTGGTATGGAAATATAGGAAATATATTTATTAGTATCTGCTTTATATTTTTCTACAGCTGTTTCACCTTTAACCATTTTACTGTGTATTTGTGAAATCTCGCTGTCTGCTTTAGACTCATTAATATAATTTTTTTCATCAAGTACATCTTGGAAGTTATCAGAAGCAATTACTGTTCCTTCACCATTTAATATATAAGCTTGTCCGCTTCCATCAATATATTTAACCTTTTCTAAATTGTTAGATAAGAACTTACTCTCATATGTACATGTTAGTATTCCTATATTCTTAGTATTCTCATCTTTTAATGGAACTGCAATAAATATTATTTGAGTATCAGTTCCAGGTATAAATACTGGACTGTTTATATATACATCTTTTCCCTCTTGTATTATGTGCTTATAGTATGGATCTTGTGTAGTATCAGCTTCAAAACCATCAGTTGATACTAAGTAACCTGTCTCATCAACAATACCAATAGAAAGTAAATTTAATTCATTAATATATTTTGATAATCGTTCATTTTTTTCTTTTGCAGGTATACTAAGATCACTAATATATGCATCTTTAGCTATTGCTTTAGTTGAAGATATCATAGTATTAAGCTTTTCTTCTAATATATTTTTCTCATCTTCCATTTTTGTTAGTAAAAGATTATTTTTAATATCACTCATATTTGATTCTACTATTTTATATGTTATTGCAAATGCACCTACAAAAATAGCTATAAAAATTAAAAATAATTTTTTAATCAGATCATTTTTTATACTCTTCTGTCTCATATCATTCTCCCTATAAATATCATATTTAAGATATATTCTACCCAGATATTAATTTATTGTCAATTTTTCATATATATTCACGTATAGAAGAAATTTTGGTAGTATTTTTAATCTTTTTTGTATGCATTTTGCAATAAATCTAATGATATATGTGTTTTTATTAAGTATTATTTTAATTCTGTTTAATGAATAAAGAGGTAAACTTGTATAAATATTATTATAGGAATTATGAAAAACAAGTTTTATATTACTTTTTAAATTATTTATAGTTTTGTATTTTATACATCAACTTGGAACCAAAAAAGCATTAAAAAGTCAGCCATCAGAATATGGTAAAAATGGAATTTAGCAAGTTTGCTTTTCACTCTCTTTTAACCATTGTTTTGTTTCTTTCATTCTATAAGATTCACCAT
>JAQXTC010000025.1 GCA_029219285.1 Clostridiaceae bacterium | reverse complement strand
ATTAGTGGTTAATAATAAAATTCCAATAGTAAAGGGTGTTTATGAGTGATAAAAAGAAACCTGTATCAATGCATTGATACAGGTTTCTTTTTATCACTCATAAACACCCTTTACTATTGGAATTTTATTATTAACCACTAATTTTCCTTTTGCATATACATCAGTTATATCAAGATTGTCTTTATCTACAATTACAAAATCTGCATCATATCCTTGTTGAACCTTCCCCTTATGATCTAACAATAATAAATTGGCAACGTTAGAGGTTATAACCTTTATAGCTTTTTCTATTGATATATTGTTATTTGCTATTGCTTTCTTAACTTCATCATATAGAGTTTTTACTGAACATATCTTCATTTCTTTTATACTTCCATCCTTATTGAAAATAGGCATACTTCCATTTCCGTCTGATGTAAAAGTTATATGTTCAATAGGCAATCCTAAATCCAAGAATTTTTTTAGCCCTTCACTTGCTGTAAGTTCATCATTATCATTTGCCTCATTATCAGAACTAGTTGTTAAATCTATATATCCACCCTTTTTAACATACTTAATTCCTTCTTCAAATAATTTTTTATTTCTGTTAATATGTGTTGGTAAAACTTGAGTCACTGGTATTTCTGTTTCTGCCATCATTCTAAATAACATTTCAAGTCTTCTATCACCATCACCAACATGAACATTTACAATACCACCTTTACCTGAAAGCATTCCTGCAACTCTAGCTTGTGCTACAACACTTATGAACTGTTCAAAAGTTGCCTGCGAACTTCTATGATCTGAAATTGCTACCTCCCCAGCACCAATGTACTTGTCAATTAGCATTATGTCCTCTTTAATACTATGAGTTAAAGTTCTTACAGGCATTTCATAATTGCCAGTATAACAATAGGTTGTTATTCCTTCCATCTCTAAGGCTTTTGCTTTTGCAATTAGGGAAGTTGGATTTCTACAGATACCATCAGTCCCAAGACACCCTACAACTGTAGTTATTCCTACCGTAGTTAAATCTGTTAATTTTATTTCTGGCGTTCTTGTACTAAAACCACTTTCACCACCACCACCACATATATGAACATGGCCATCAATAAAACCTGGAAATAATATCTTATTTTTCCCTTCAAAAACTTCAATATTTACAAAATCTTTTGGAATATCAATCTTATCATATATTCCCTCAATTTTATCTCCAACAATTACAACTTGTTTAGTTCCTAAATAATCTGGAGAATAAACTTCAATATCTTTTATGACTGTAATCAAGTCAGCTCACTTCCTAAACCTAATTATGTCCTAGTAAATTAGATATTACATCGTTATTATACATTGAATCTGAATATTTCTCCCTAACTTCTCTAGCATATGACACACTCTTATCTATATCTATATTTTTATACAATAATGCAAGCTTATATGTAGTTTCTGCAATATATGTTTCATTTTTAAAATCTCTATAATACTCTTCGTATTCCTTTATTGCATCTTCTGTATTTTGAAGCTTTTCATCTGCTGCTGCATTAAAGAATAGAATGTGTTGATATAAATAATTGTTTTTACCATAATCATATCCCTTTTGAAATTCTTCTTTAGCTTTTTCTATATCACCTTTGTTAAATAATTCTGTTCCTTGTTTATAGAAATATACAACTCCATCATTCTCTAACAGTTCTTTCGCCTTATAGTAAATAGTCTTTTGCTTTCCTTCTAGATTGCTAGGATTAATATTTTTAAGTTTAGAGTAAATAGCATCATAATCCTTTGATTCTATATTATTATTCAGCTCATCATAATTCACTAGAATCTTATTACTATTCTCCCCTTTTTGTTCTTCTTCATTCTTAACATTTTCCTCAGACTCATTATTTTCAATTGATTCCTTTGAGTCTTCCTTACTTATATCATTATTTACTAGATTATCTGCTTCTGATGCTTGTACACTTTCTTCTGTTGAGGATGAGGAGTATACTGTTTTATACACTCCAAATGTTCCTGCAATTACAATGATAATTAAAGCAATTGAAGCAACTAAAATTTCCAAGTTATTTTTTCTTGTAGCCTCAAGTTTAACTCCACTAGTACTTTCAATTTCTTTTGCTAAACTTTTAGCCATCTTATTATATTTATCTATACCTAAAACTTTAGAAACATAAACTGCACTTCTATTATAATCGCCTTTTTTTTGATAGCATAATGCTAATGATAAGTTTACTTTTATTGCATTAAAATCACTTTCTGCACACTTATTTAATACAATTAATGCCTCATCTATAGCCAAACTTTTTAAAAGTAACTCGCCACGCTTATACATATTAATTTTTTCTGTATCTGATTTGGAATCAAAAATATAATTTTTAGCTATTTTATCATCATTATAATCAGAATTTATTTTCCATGTAGTTACTGCTCCATTTAAATCTCCCTTAAGATAAAGTAAAAGCCCTTTCAAATTGATGGCTGCAGAATTTCTTAAATTATTAGAAATTGCTTCATCACACTTTTGTATTGCTTTTTCTATATTTCCTTCTTCATAAAATTTAACAGCCTTCATATATGAATTATCTTTTTTAACCTTTTTCAAATTCCTAATCCTCCCCATAGCAGTATTCCAAGTACTGCTGCTATACCTATAGTTGCAATTGGATGCACTTTTTTCGAGTATAAACATCCTAAAATTATTAATGTTATTATAATAGATTTAACATCTGTATATGCTGTTTTAGACAAATCTAAAAATGCATTTATTATAAGAGCAATTAAAACCGGTCTCATACCTAAAAAACAAGCTTTTAATATTTTCGATTCTTTAAATTTTCTAATTAACTTACTTGCTATACTTACTAAAATGAATGAAACTGCTGTCATTCCAAGAGTAGCAGAAACACTTCCTAGTATTCCTGAAACCTTATAGCCAACAAAGGTAGCAGAGTTTATAGCTACTGGTCCCGGAGTCATTTGAGATATTCCTATTATGTCTAAAAAATCACTTATACTTATCCAATTCCTAGCATCTATAATCTGACTTTGCATAAATGGTATCATAGCATAGCCACCGCCAAAGCTCAAAGCTCCTATTTTAAAGAACGTAAAAAACAAACTTACTAGAATATTCATTATTCTACCTTCTTTCTACAAAATAATATACCATAAATACCACCTACTATGGTAACTATAGCTGGATTTATTTTAAAAACTACCAAAGCTAACAATGCAACTACACAAACTAATGCATTATCCAGTGTCTTCTTAACATTTTTAGCCATACTTATTACACCTGCAAGAACTAATACGGGAACTGCTGCATTTATACCCTTGAAAGCTAGATTAACATAATAATTATCTCTAAATTGCATAAAAGTAGTAGCTATTACTAATATGATTAAAAATGATGGTAAAGTAACTCCCAAAATTCCAACTATACCTCCTATAACTCCAGCAATTTTGTACCCAATAAAGGTACAACAATTAACTGCTAAAGCACCAGGAAGACTTTGTGATACCACAAGCATATCCATAAACTCATCTTTTTCTATCCATTTATTTTTAGTTACTACTTCCTCTTCTATAAAAGGTATCATCGCATAACCACCACCAAAGGTTACTGCTCCTATCTTAAAAAAAGAAATAAACATATGTAATAGTTTCTTCATATTTCCTCCTAAAATTTTCATAAGCTATTTTTATTTTATACCAGTCTTTTATTATTTATAGATAAAATAAAGAAAAAGTGATGTTCATCAAAAAATACTTGATGAACATCACTTTGCTCTAAATAGAAAATTATATATTGTTAAATATGAAGCTTATTTTAAACATTTTTTTATACTCACTTGATACTTCTAATGATATTTTTAAATCATCTGCTATTTGCTTAAGTAAATATAATCCCATCCCTGTAGCATTTTTTCTTTCCTCTCCAATTTCCCCTGTAAAACCTTTATCAAAAATAAAAGGCAAATCAAAAGCTTTAACTCCTATCCCATTATCTTCAATAGAAAGTTTAACTATCTTATCATCTCTTTTTATTTTAAACATAATAAATGAATCTTCAGCTTCTTCTTGCTTATATTTTATTGCATTACTTATAACCTGCCTTAGCATAAACATCAATCCCTTTTTATCAGAAAAAACATCTACATCTTCTACTTCCACACAAACTCTAATCCTATGTTCCTTTAATGAAATTTTGTATTCTTCAATTAATTCAAAACACATATCTTTTAGTGATAATGAAGTCAATAAATAATCAGAATAGCAAGATTTTAGTCTTGAATAGTACAACATTCTTTGAATATCTTCCTCCATAGATATTCTTGTATATTCCAATCTTTCATAAGCCACTTTACTCATTTCATCTTTTCTATTATCTAATATAAATGTCATGAGACCTAAAGGAGTCTTTATTTCATGAGCCCAAGCCTCTATATATTTTGAATATTCATCCATATCCTTCTGTTGATGTCTTATTAAATTATTTCTCTCTATCAATAATTGCCTTGTATTATTAAATAGCTTTTTATCTTCTTCACAAAAGCAATCCATATCTATTTCCTCAATATTATCAGAAAAATCAAATAGGTTATTTATTGTATTTACTCTTTTTATATATTCTTTGAATAAGAAAAATCCAACTCCACAATACAAAATTAGAGAACCTAATATCATAGCTAAAACTAAGTGTAAAAAAGCTGAGCTATTAACTAGCCATATCATTAGCATGTATATAGCATTTAATATACAGATAGTTAGAAACCATACCTTATACTTAAAGAAAACTTCTTTAATCATTTTTATCATCTATATTGTCTCCCACTACTTGTATATAATATCCTTCTCCACGTTTTGTAATGACCCTATAGTTTATACCTAATTCTTTAATTTTTTTCTTTAACCTTGTCATGTTTACTTGAAGTATATTTTCATCTACATATTCAGATGTACCCCACAACTTTTCAAATAACATATTTTTTGTTACGACTTCCCCTGACTCCCTTAATAACAACTCCATAATCTTGCCTTGATTTTCAGGAAGTACAGTAGATATACTGCCTACATACATGGTATAAGTTTTTATATCCAGAGAGATTTCTTTAAATTCCACAAAACAATCTTTATTGCTTACACGACGAAGTAAATTAGATATTCTTGCAAGCAACCTATCTTTATGACATGGCTTATTAATATATTCATCTGCGCCAAGATTTAATGCATGTAACTCATCCTTTAATTGTTCTCTCCCAGTTAATACAAGTATAGGAACCTTGCTTTTAAATCTAACTTCTTTACATATTTCAAAACCAGACACTTTAGGTAAATTTAAATCTAATAATATAAGATCAGGTTTTTTGTCTATAATTTGATTCGATACATTATTAAAATTTGATATATAAAAGGTTTCATATCCTTCATTTTCAAGTATAGATACTAACTCTTTCCTCATAAATAATTCATCTTCAACAATAATAATCTTCTTCAATATTTTATCTAATTATCTCCTCTCTTGATTTCCATAAATGTCTTTATTCTTCTGTCACTTGTCCTTTTCACCATAATTATATATCCAAATTCAACCATTAACAATAAAACAATAACAACTATTGAAATTACTATTAAAAAATTCTTCTTATTATCCAAGGCAGGTATCATAGCCCCTGTAAACAATGATTTTACACCAAAAAAGCTACTAATCACTGCAACTACTATAG